>DASYBA010000560.1:0-6857 GCA_036501005.1 Candidatus Xenobia bacterium
CCCCGACAGCTCCGCCAGTGGGTAGCGGGCCAGCGGCGAGTCGAGCAGCGTCACCGCAACTGGCCCTGGCAGTACCAGCGAGTGTTGCGGGTGATGGTGATGGGCGCTTTCTCGCCCACCAGGTTGCCGCCGCCTGGGATCTCGATCATGATGCCGTCATACAGCCCCAACCCGCTCTGCAGATTGTGGCCGAAGGTCTCCTCGACGAACACTTCGATTTGATCCCCCTCTCGAAGGTGTTCGACCCGTTCGCGCAATTCCCGTTCGCCGACGGGATGGGTCTCGATACGCTCACGATGGAACTCGATGTCGGCTCGCAGCCAGATCTGGCGACCGGTGTGGCGCTCCAGGCGCTCCAGGTCCTCCCCTTCCCAACCGAGAAGGTGCATGGCGATGCGCGGGTTGACGGTGACCACGACCGCTTCCTGCCGTGATTCCGAAGCCACCCGCTTGATCTCCCGGACGGTTCGAATGCGCAACGTCTCGGGCGTCGGCACCATGCCCGTTCCCTGGCACCACGGGCACTTCTCTCGCAGGGTATCTTCCAGGTCGCGAGCCACCCGCTTGCGGGTGAGCTGCACCAGGCCCAATTCGGTCATGCCGACCAGGTGGGTCTTGGTGCGATCCCGCCGCAGCGCCTCTTGCATGGCCTGCAACACCTTCATCTTGTCTTCGTGGCGCTCCATGTCGATGAAGTCGACGATGACGATGCCGCCGATGTCGCGTAGCCGGATCTGGCGGGCGATCTCGCGAGCCGCTTCGAGGTTCGTCTTGAGAATGGTATCCGCCAACGAGGTGCGTCCGATGAACTTCCCCGTGTTGACGTCGATGACGGTGAGGGCCTCGGTCTTGTCGATGATGAGGTAGGCGCCGGACTCGAGCCACACCTGCCGTTTCAGGGCCTTGTCGATCTCCCGCTCGATGCCGTGCAGCTCGAAGAGCGGGCGACGATCCTGGTGCAGATGGACGCGGTTGACCAGTTGCGGCGCAAACATGCCCACCAGCTCGTGAATCTTGTCGTATTCGGTGGAAGAATCGACAATCAGGCGATCCACGTCGTCGGTAAAGATGTCGCGAATGATCTTGTAGACGAGCGTCAGCTCCCGGTGCACCAGGTTGGGGGCGCGCACCTGCTTGGAGCGGGTCTGGATCTTCTCCCAGAGCTGGGTCAGGCTCATGATGTCCCGCTCCAGGTTCTCGCGCTCCACCGCCTCCGCCGCGGTGCGCACGATGAGCCCGCACCCCTCGGGCTTCAGGCGGTCAGCCATCTGCCGAAGCCGGCGCCGCTCCTCGTCCGATTCGATGCGGCGCGACACGCCGATGTAGCTGGCCGTCGGCAACAGCACCACGTACCGGCCGGGTAGCGTAATGCTGGTGGTGACCCGAGCGCCCTTGGTGCCGATGGAGTCCTTGACGATCTGGACCAGCGTTTCTTGATTGACCTTCAAGATGTCCTTGATGGACAGGTTCTTGAAGTCTTCAATCTCGTCGTCGCCCAACGGATTGAGATCGTCCTTGCACAAGAACGCGTTGCGTTCCAGGCCGATATCGACGAAGGCTGCCTGCATGCCGGGCAGGACGTTGGCCACCTTGCCTTTGTAGATGCTGCCGATCTGGCGCTCTTCCCGGGCGATGTAGACCTCGACCAGGGTACCGTTCTCGAGAACGGCAATGCGGTTTTCCAGCTCGTCAATGCTGATGAAGATTTCCTTGTACATCAAACCCGCTTTCTCATGGCTAATACAGGCACGCATGAGTGCAGGTTGGATAAACGAGGAGCGTTCGCTTGAGAGACTGTCGTGAGTTCTAGGAAGGGGTTGGGACGGTCGGCTTCAGGACGACGAAGAGGGGCAGGGTGAAAGTGAAGGTCGTACCCACCCCCTGGGTCGAGGTGACGTGCACGGTCTGACCGTGCGCTTCCAAAATTTTCTTGACGATGTACAAGCCCAGGCCGGTCCCGCCGCGTTCTCCCTTGACCTGTGAGAACTTCAGAAACAGTCTGTGAAGCTGGTCGGGGGGAATTCCCTTGCCGCTATCCTCGAGGATGATCCGCACCTGCTCAGCACCGGGCATGGCCTCGGTACCGATTTTGATGTGCCCGTGATCCCGAGTGAACTTCACGCTGTTGGAAAGTAGATTGACGAACACCTCCTTTATTTTTTCCCGATCGGCAAAGATCTGAATGTCTGCTTCGGGCTGGAAGATCATCTGCAGGTGCTTGGGGCCGACCAGCGGCACGAACATTTCCCGCAGCTCTTCCAGCAGGGCGCCGAGACCGAACGAAGTGGGGTTGTACACCATCTGACCGGACTCCATCCGCGTAGATTCGAGAATGTTGTCGATCAGGATCTGGAGGGTCTTGGACGATCGGGTGATGGCCTCCAGAAACTCCAGTTGGGTCTCGCCCAGGGTACCGACCCGAGGATGCCGCAACAGTTCCGTGTATCCCACGATGGACGAAAGCGGACTCTTCAGGTCATGCGTAATGGTCGCTAAGAAATCCTCCTTGACCTGCTCAATCTCCTTTTCCTTGGTGATATCTCGGAAGACGAGAATGGCGCCCGTCTCCTCCCCGACCGGCGCGGCGGTGATGAAGACAGGCACCTTGGAGCCGTCCCGGCGCACCATGAACACGTTGTTGAGGCCCGAATCCCAACGTTTCTGGCCGTCCATGGCGAGCTTGAGAGGGCACTGGGTGGCGCACCACACGCCGTCTACCGTCTGGCACTGCAGAAAGGCGGAGCATGGGCGGCCCACGATATCCTCGGCATGCCAGTCGGTGACTTTGCCCCCGGCGTCGTTCCAGGTCAGCACCCGGCCATCCCGATCGGTGGTGAAGACGCCCTCCGGCATGTTGTCGATGAGGAGCTGAAGCTGGTTTTTCTCATCGGCCAGGTCGTAGAAAAGGGAGATGTTTTCCAGTGCGATGGAAATGACCTTGGCGAAGATGTCCAGCCATTGGAGCTCGTCTCGCGACCAGCTCCGGGGACGTTGCGAGAGAAGGGCCAGCGCCCCCACCATGCCATGTCGGCCCGACAAAAGGGTCCACAGCAGGGACCCCCCGCGGGCGAGGCGGTGATCCCGCGATTGAAAGCTGGACTGCAGGGAGGTTCCCCCCCGTTGGAACTCTCGAGAGAATGCCTCGGTCAGCTCGGGCGGCATGTTGCGGGAGCGGCGGGGCACCAGCATGCGGTCCTCGGCGCTCCAGCCGAAAAGCAGGCTCTGGCTGGCCGAAAACACCGTCTGCAGGCCGTCCAGCACGTCGTCGAGGAGCGTATCGACCTGGTCTGGGCTGGGATCGACCGACTGCGTGAGGTGGCGTGAGATCTCCCACAACTTCATGAGAAACGCCAGCCGCTTTTCCTTCTCCTCGTGCATCTCGGCGTTCTTGATGGCGCGGGCCGCCTCAGTGCAGACCGGGGCCAGCAGCCGGTCGGTTTCGGCTGAGTATCGGTTTTCGTCGTCGCTCCACAGGCAGACCGTACCGAACGTCTCCGGGGCCAGCTTGAGCGGGAGATAGGCGGCCGACGCCAGGCGTTCCCACAACCGGGTCAGGCGGGGATCGTGGCGGGCATTGGAAATGATCATGGCCGTCCCGCTGCGGGCCACGATGGCCGGCAGCCCCACGTCGCTACCCAACTGGTTGCCGACGGCATCCTGGTGAAGGCCTTGGACGGCGGCCACCGACAGGTCGGTCCGGTCCTCGCCGTAGAGGAAGACGGCGGCGGCCTGGTAGGGCACGAGATCCTTCAGGCGGGCGAGAAAGATGTGCAGGAGCTGCTGCAGGTCGACGGTGTTGGCGAGGGCGCGGTACATGTTGAGCAGCACGTCCGACTGCACGGGCGGGGCGCGCTCGCTCGTCTTGAGCAGCCGTTCGTTCTGCACGGTGAGCGACTCGGTGATGATGCGGAGCTCCCGGATGTTGTCTAGCAGCGTTTTGCGCTTGGATTCCTCGGTGGCGCGCACGACCCAGTAAAGCCACACCGCGCACACCAGGGCGGCCGATCGGCAAGCCGTCTCGTAACGATAGTCGCCGGGCCGCCATGACAGCACCATCAAAGCGATGGTGGCCAGCATGAGGCTGATGCGCATCAGCCCCATGGGGCAATCCAGCCGCTGTCGGAGCGGGCCAGCAAAGCCTGGCGGGTCGCTCGGATGCCGGTACGCTCCTCGGGCAGGTACCCCATGGCAGTGAGAAGCTCTTCCGGCTTGACGCTCCCGTTCTGTTCGATGCGGATCCATGCCTCGAACCCGTCGTCTTGCGGGGTGAGGCGCTCGATAAAGGGGCGGATGTCGCGCCGCTGGCTGCGGCGGATGATGGGGAGAGAAGATGCTTCTAGCGTCGAAGGAATGCGGGTATCGGCATCGGGCGCCCCGCGGAACTGCCACACGGACATGCCGATGATGCCGCCCAGCGACTTGCAGGGGAGGCTGATTTCTCGGGCCTCCAGGATGTGGAGGCCGGGGGGCAGGGCCTGGTTCAGAATCTGTTGGGCCGCGCCCGAGTCGGTGGGGTCGAGAGGGTCCAGGTCGAGGTCCAGCCATTCTCCGATAGACTCGGCGCCGACCGGAAGCGCGGACGCAAACGCCATTCGAATACGCGGATGGAACCCCTCTGTGTAGGCGGCCTTTAGCGGCGTACGGCGGATGGCCCGTTCAAAGACCTTGACCAGGTCAAGATGCGACAGAAAGCGCACCGGCCCTTCCCGACCGTAACGCATGCGCAGTCGACGAGGCCTTTGCTCCATGACCCAAGGGACTTCGGGAAGTCTACCGGCGGCGCCTGCTCTCCAGCAGCAGGAGCACGCCGCCCAGGCACGCCAAGGGTGCGACGGCTTCGGGCGAGTCAACCTCCGGAGCTGATAGAGCCGAGTAGATAATGCCGATCCTCCCCTGCGAGCGATCGCCGCCGTCAAACGTCATGACGTCGCCCCCCAGGGGGTGAAACCCGGTGGCCGGCCCCGGCCAGACAGCCACGGTGACGCAGCACCATGTCGGATGGTTTTTATCGGCGCAGATGACGACGCGGACCTTTTCGGTCGACTCCGGAAAGCCGCAGAATCCGTTGAAGGAAGGGCACAGCCCGGCACAGATCGGGACGAGCGGACAACATGCATTGCCGGTGATGTCCTCCGGGAAGACGACGTCCGTCACGCACGAACCGGGGGGCGGGCAACAAGGATCGGGACACACAAACTGGGCCGTGTCGACCGTAAACGTACAAGTGCCAGGAATGGCCGACATCTTGAACCGAAGAGCCGGCGAGCACGGACAAATCGGACAGCACACTGGAACCCAGAAGTGGCAACTCCCGATGGTCGTGGTATGGCCGGCATCACAGTGCTGGAAAACCAGCGTGCCCTTGCAACAAACGACATGGCCAGCCTCAAAACGGAAGTTGTCGAAGCAGTGCGGGCCGCAGCGACAGAACGGTCCGGTCTGCACGGTGACGAAGGCCGTCACCAGCGCTGGCATGGCATGCGCCGGCCGTGCCCAGGCCAGACACATCACGAGGGCAAGTAGTACCCGAACCAATACGCGCATGCTCCCCCCTGCCGTTGATAAGTGTATCTAACAGTAAGACACAACCGATTCAAGTGTCAAGCAGCCGGGGGCGTCAGGACTAGCCCAGACGTTTCTTGCCCATCAACCCTTTGCGGGGGGGAATGATGTCTTCAATGTCGCCGTGCGGACGGGGGATGATGTGGCTCGCCACCAGGTTGCCCACTTTGCGGGCGGCGGCGGCGCCGGCTTCGACGGCGGCTTTGACGGCGCCCAGTTCGCCCCGCACCATGATGGTGACGAGTCCCGCTTCAACGTATTCCCGCCCAATCACCTGGACGTTGGCGGTTTTTGCCATGGCGTCGGAGGCTTCCACCATCCCGACGAATCCCAAGGTTTCAATCATTCCCAATGCTTCTTCGGCCATGGGGCGAAGGGTTGGCGCTTGCCGAACGGAGTCCTTCCCTGCACGGCGAAAAGGTTGAGCTCGATGAAGTTCGCCAATTCTCAGGTCCAGTTTCAATCCTGGCACTACGCCCTGATGAGTGCGGAGGTCCCGGCCGGCCGGGTGCGTGGCCTGGAGCTTTTTGGCCACAAGCTCGCGCTGTTTCGGGGCCGGCGGGGCGCCCTGAAGTGTTTTACCGCCCGTTGCCCGCATCTGGGGGCGTCCCTGGCGGCCGGAGACGTCGTCGGGGACGACCTGCGTTGCGCTTTTCACCATTGGAAGTTCAACGGCGAGGGCCGCTGTATCGAGGCTCCGTGCCTGCCCGGAGTGCCGGCCGCGAGGGTACGAAGCTGGCCGGTCGTCGAAAGACAGGGCATCGTCTGGGTGTTCAATGCGGCGGAGCCGTGGTTTCCAGTACCCCAGGTGGCAGGTCTTGAGGATGCCATGCTGGTGCCGCAGAACCCGGTCGTACTGGCCGCTCATCCCAGCCTGGTGGCGTGCAACGGCATCGACGTCCAGCATTATCGAGCCGCCCACGGACTGCAGTTCGACGAAGAACCGTCAGTGGAGCGGCTCGACGACTATCGAACCGAGGTCCGCTTGCGCCTCGTCATGCCGTATCGGATACTGCATGGCCTGAGTGGCAGGGTGTTGCCGATGACGTTCACCACCTGGGGTCCGTATCTGGCGACCGGTCGAATAGAAGTAAAGGACTGGCTCCTGGGGCTGATCTTCACCAACCGGGCCCACCCCCGGGGCACCTACAATCGAACGTTCCTGCTTCTGCCGAGGGGCCGCTGGGTGGCCCGCGCCCTGCTGCAGGTGATGTTGTGGGTGGGCGACCGGGTCTACGACGGCGACCGGGCCATACTGGACGGACTGGACTTCCGGCCCAACCTGACCGAGGCCG
>DASYBA010000561.1:0-6835 GCA_036501005.1 Candidatus Xenobia bacterium
CTCTCCCGATACGGTCAGCGCGGTGTTCTACGGTCTGGGTTCTGATGGCACGGTGGGGGCCAACAAGAACTCCATCAAGATCATCGGCGACGAGACCAACCTTCAGGCCCAGGGCTACTTCGTCTACGACTCCAAGAAGTCGGGCTCGGTGACCGTCTCGCACCTTCGTTTCGGTCCGAACCCCATTCGCTCTTCCTATCTCATCGACCGGGCCAATTTTGTGGCGTGCCACCAGTTCTCCTTTCTCAATCAAATGGATGTGCTGGCGGTGGCGGCTCCCGGGGCGAGGTTTCTCCTCAATAGTCCACACCCTCGCGACACCGCGTGGGGCATGATGCCCGGCACTGTTCGCCATCAGATTGTCGAAAAGGGTCTCAAGCTCTATGTCATCGACGCCCTGCAGGTCGCCCGCAGCGCGGGCATGGGAGCACGCATCAACACCGTCATGCAGACATGCTTTTTTGCCCTCAGCGGGGTGATGCCGCGGGACGAGGCCATCGCCGCCATCAAGCGGACCATCGAAAAGACCTATGGCAAGCGGGGCGAGGGGGTAGTTCGCAAGAACTTCGACGCGGTCGACGCCGCCCTGGCCCATCTGTTTGAGGTGTCGGTACCTGCCAGCGACGGGAACGGACACGTGCCCATCGAGCGGGTATCGACCGACGCGCCCCGCTTCGTGCGGGAGGTGACGGCCCGGCTGCTCGCCGGGCAAGGCGACAGCCTGCCCGTCAGTGCTCTTCCGGTCGACGGTACCTGGCCTTGTTCGACGGCTCGATACGAGAAGCGCAACATCTCTCCCGACCTTCCCATCTGGGACGAATCCCTCTGCATCCAGTGCGGCAAGTGCGTCATCGTCTGCCCCCACTCGGTGTTGCGGGCCAAGGTCTATCCGAAAGAAGTGGTGGCCGATGCCCCGCCGGGCTTCAAGTCGGTGCCAGCGCGGTGGAAGGAGCGCCAGGACGAGGGCTATACCCTGCAGGTCGCGCCAGAAGATTGCACCGGGTGCACCCTGTGTATCGAGGTGTGCCCGGTCAAGGACAAGTCGAACGCCACTCGCAGGGCCATCAACATGGCCCCGCAGGTCGAGCACGTCGAGGTCGAACGGCGTTCGTGGGAGTTCTTCCAGACCTTGCCGGAGCCCCCTCGAGAAGAGCTGCACCCGGCCGTCATCAAGGACGTCCAGCTTCTCCAGCCCTTGTTCGAATTCTCCGGCGCCTGCTCGGGGTGCGGCGAAACGCCTTACGTCCGGCTCCTGAGCCAGCTTTTTGGCGACCGGGCCGTCATCGCCAATGCCACCGGGTGCTCCTCCATCTATGGCGGCAACCTCCCGACCACGCCATGGAGCACCAACCCGGACGGTCGCGGGCCGGCCTGGTCGAATTCCCTGTTTGAAGACAATGCCGAGTTTGGCCTGGGGTTCCGCCTGACCGCCGACCAGTTGCAGGGCCGGGCGCTCCAGTTGCTGGGAGGGTTCCGCAGCATTCTAGGGGATGCCCTGGTGAACGATCTGACGGCCGGTGCCACCGCGCACGACGATGCGGGCATCAAGGCCCAGCGGGACAGGGTGGCCCGATTGAGAGAGAAGCTGGCCGGCTCCGTCGAGGCGAAAGAACTGCTTTCCCTCGCCGATCGCCTGGTGTACACCAGCGTCTGGATCGTCGGGGGCGACGGCTGGGCCTATGATATCGGCTACGGTGGCCTGGATCACGTGCTGGCGAGTGGCCGTAACGTCAACGTCCTGGTCCTCGACACGGAGGTGTATTCCAATACCGGCGGGCAGTCCAGCAAATCGACGCCCATGGGGGCAGTGGCCAAGTTCGCGGCCGGGGGCAAGCGCCAGTCGAAGAAGGATCTGGCCATGCTCGCCATGGCTTATCGACACGTGTATGTCGCCACCATTGCCATGGGGTCGAATGACACCCAGACGGTGCGGGCCTTCCTGGAGGCCGAGGCGTATCCGGGCCCCTCGCTCATCATCGCCTACGCCCACTGCATCGCACACGGCTACGACATGGCGCACGGTCTCTCCCAGCAGAAGGCCGCCGTCGCCTGTGGCCACTGGCCGCTTCTCCGCTGGCATCCGGAAGCTCAGCGCCTGGATCTGGACAGCAAGGCCCCCAGCCTGCCACTGTCGGCCTACACCAGTCGGGAGACCCGCTACAGCCTGCTGTCGCATCTTTCGCCGGAGCAGGCCGACCAAGTCATGGCCGATGCCCAGGAGGCCATCCAGGCGCGCTGGGCATCCTACGAGAAGCTGGCCAACGAGGTGCGCACATGAGGGATGGCCTACACGGAGCGAACGCAGTTACGGCCGGCCTGTTTGGCCGCGTACATGGCGGTGTCTGCCGCCCGCACCAGTTCTAGCGGATCGGACCCAAGCGGCCGCCCGACGGCAGCCACTCCCACGCTCACGGTGACGTTCGCAGTCGCCCCGTCATGTTCTAGTCGAAGGGCAGCCACGCCGGCACGAATCCGTTCGGCGCACACGGCAGCATCGGCCAGATTCGTATCGGGGCAAATGACGAGGAACTCTTCCCCGCCCCACCGCCCCACCAGGTCGCTGAGGCGGATGCACTGTCGAATACGATCCGCGGTTGCGGCCAGCACTCTGTCGCCGAAACTGTGGCCCCAAGTATCGTTGAAGTCCTTGAACTTATCGATATCGACCATGAGAAACGACAGCGGCAGCTTCTGGCGGCTGGAGAGCGCCCAGGTCTGGCGCAGGGCGGAGAGCGTGGCGCGTCGGTTGGGTAGATGCGTGAGGGCGTCGATAAAGGCCGTTTCCAACAAGACGCGGTGCATTCGCTGCAACTCACGCGTTCTGTGACCCAGTTCCTCCTGCAGGTCGGCCACCGTCTGCTCGAGTTGACGCGCCCGTCGGGTCAACTGCTGGCGGCCGAGCATGTTGCGCAGGCGGGCCCAGAGCAGCGGTGCGGTCACCGGCTGCTCGATGCAGTCGTTTGCTCCGGCCTCGATGGCCTGGCTGGCCTGCTCCGGTCGCACCACCGCCAGGATGGGCAACGCCCGACGAGTCGGGTGATCCTTCAGGGCTCCCAGCCGGTCGAAGGCGCCGGGCGTCTCGAGGTCCATCACGATGCCGTCGACGTCCTCGGCGTCACCCACCTGCGGATCCAGACCCATGTTCATGAGCAGGGGCGCCAGGTCAGGTGCTCCGACCAGCAGTATGCGCCCTTGCAAGGTGTCGTTCATGGTAGCTTCTTCCTCGGTTGCTTTGATCATCGCGCCAATCGGTCCGCCCTCCCATAGGGTGTAAAACCGATAGTCAGAAGGCGTCCGGAGGGTTAGCATGGACGGTGGGAGGTATCCCTATGAGAGTAGTAGACATCATGAGCCGGGTGGTCGTTTCGTTGCCACCCGATGCCGCTTGGCAGACCGCCCTGTCCAGCATGCGCGAACACCATGTCCACCATATCCCGGTGGTCGATGGAGGTCGCATGGTTGGGATGATTCGCCAGAGCGACATCCAGCGTGCTGCCATGATCGAGGGCCAGCAGCAGGCCGGCGGGGTCAGCCTGGCACGGGTCATGGTTCGCAAGGTGCACCCGGTAGCCCCCTGTGCCCTCCTGACCGAGGCGCTGGATCAAATGCTGATGCATCATGTCAGCATTCTTCCAGTGGTTGAAGATGGTCGCCTCGTCGGCGTGGTGACGCACACAGACCTGCTGCGCTTATTGTCCAGTTCGGTGGGCTCGTCACAGGATGCTCTTTATCTTCGCATCAAGCCCTCGGACAGGCTGGGCGGGGTCCTTGGCCATTACCAACGCCGCCTGCAGCATGTCACGGTGCTGACGAACGGTGACATCATGCTGGTCCTTCGGATGGCCCACGGCCAGGCCGAGAGTGATCGAGTGGTCGATCAGCTACAGGTTGACTGGAAGCTGGATGTGATCGATGCGACGTATCGACCCGGCCGTGCCGTCCAATCGTTGTCGGGCGCGGCCTGAGTTGGAAGGACGCGGGCCCGAAAGAACCGGAAAAAGACCCCGGTTTGTTTACCGGGGTCTTTTAGTTACCGGGGTTCGCGCTTACTTGGTGATGGTGCGAAGGTAGGCGACCACGTCTGCCAGGTCGGCGCGAGTCAAAGTGCTTGCGCCTCCTTTAGGCGGCATGTCGAATCCGCAGGTCGTTTCGACCAGCTCGTTATCCGAACGGCGGCGGGCGAGGCGGCGCCGACCCTCTCGACCGACTTCCAGGAAGTGGATCAGGTCCTGGTCGCTGCTGTGTCGCACGAAGCTGCTCTCCTTTAGATTCAGGCCGACCCCGAGCTTGCCACCGGCGTCGCTGCCGTGGCAAGTCGAACAGACCTGAGAGAAGATGGTGGCTCCATGCGAGGGGTCGGCCAATGCAGGTGGCGAGACACCCATGGCCAGCAGGCCCACTAGATATAGCCATCGTTTGTTCATGACTTCAGCCTCCTGGGGACCATGGTAGCGGACTATCGCATGCAACCACATCGGGTGGTGGCCCCATCCTGGCCCGGGTGGGCGGTACCCCATGGCATCGAAAAAGGCCTCCCGGTTGCCGGGAGGCCCCTTCCGCCATCTAGGGTTTGATCAGCACTTTCAATACGCCCTCTTGTCGTTCACCAAACAGACGATAGCCTTCCTTGATGTCGGCCAAGGAAAACCGATGCGTGAGCAGCGGCGTCGGGTCGAAACGACCCCTTTGCACCAGGCTCATGAGTCGATACATGCGCTCCTTGCCGCCCGGGCACAGGGTGGTCACGATGCGGTGGTCGCCCAACCCGGCGGCAAAAGCGTCATACGGCACCTGCAGCTTGCCGGAGTAGACCCCCAGGCTGGACAGGGTGCCCCCCGGGCGCAGGCAGCGCAAGGCGTTCTCGAAGGTCTGCTGCGTGCCCAGGGCTTCGATGGCCACGTCGGCCCCCCCCTCCGTCAGGCGCTTGACCTCCGCCACGACGTCAACGTGTCGATAGTCCAGCACGACGTCGGCGCCCATGCGCTTGGCCACCTGCAGACGGTTGTCGTCGCCATCTACGCCGACGACGAGGCCGGCTCCCGCCAGCCGGGCACCGGCGGTGGCGCACAGCCCGATGGGGCCCTGTGCAAAGACCACCACAGTGTCACCGAGGCGCACCGGGGCCGATTCTGCACCGGAGAACCCGGTCGAAGCAATATCCGACAAGAGGACTACCTGTTCGTCGGTCAGGTCGTCGGGAATGCGAGCCAGGTTGGCTTGCGCACTCGGCACCAGGAGATACTCCGCCTGCGCGCCGTTGATGGTATTGCCGAAGCGCCAACCGCCAATGGCCTCGTAGCCGGCGCCGTGGCCGCACTGCGACAGATGCCCGGACAGACAGGCGCGGCACTGTCCGCAGGGCGTGATGGCCCCGACCAGGACCCGTTCGCCGATTCGATAACCCTCCACTCCCGCCCCCAGTTGTTCGACCACACCGACCGGTTCGTGGCCAATGATGAGTCCGGGTCGTACCTGGTACTCGCCTTTAACGATGTGCAGATCGGTGCCGCAGATGGTGGTGGCCGTCACCCGAATGACCGCGGCACCGGGGCCAGCCACCGGTCGGTTGACTTCTTCCAGCCCGTATTGCCCGACACCACGGAACACGTTGGCCTGCATGGTCTGGTTGGCCTCGGACGGCGGCCGACGCTGCAATTGAATCGACATGAGAAAGCTCCTCGTTTGAATTCGGTACGCCCATATTAGGCGGGGACAGACTGCCTTTGCCATCAGTTCATGACCCTGGGGCCTGACAGGCCGGCACCCGATGGCACCTGCTGACCGTGGGTTCTGCCGTCAGAGGCTCTTGTACCGGGCTGGTATCGGATGGTCGCCCGATGCGCCCGCACCCTGCATCGGTATAGGATGAATCAGACATTATGTTGCTCGACACAACCAGAACCGCCTCCGTCCAGGATCCAGCAACCCTTCCGCAGGGAACCGTCGTCGCGGTGCAGGGCAGCGTCGTCGACGTCCACTTCGAGGGGCCGCTGCCCGCCATCAACACCTTGTTGCAGACGCCCGCTCCCAACCTGTTGGAGATCGTTCTACACCTGGACCCTCACACGGTCCGCTGTATGGCGCTGACCCCCACCCAGGGACTGGCACGAGGCAGCGTCGTACTCGACACTGGCGGCCCACTATCGGTTCCGGTCGGACGGCGGGTGCTGGGACGCATGCTGGGATTCGTCGGCACGCCCATCGACGGAGGATCGGCGCTCGATGCGGGCGAGAGCCGTTCCATCCATCAGCCGCCGCTTCCGCTCATGGCGCGCGCCTGCCGCACCGAGGTCTTTCCCACCGGGATCAAGGCCATCGACGTGTTGTCGCCCCTGGAACGGGGCGGCAATGCGGGGCTGTTCGGTGGCGCCGGGGTCGGCAAGACCGTGCTCATCATGGAGCTGATTCACAACGTCATTGGCCAGCAGCGAGGCCTGAGCGTGTTCTGCGGCATCGGAGAACGTTGCCGGGAGGGCGAGGAGCTGTATCGCAGCCTGCAGGATAGCGGAGTACTGGAACGATCCGTCCTGATCTTCGGGCAGATGAATGAACCACCGGGCGCCCGCTTCCGCGTGGGCCACACCGCCCTGACCATGGCGGAACACTTTCGCGACCGGGAAGGCCAGAACGTCCTCCTCCTCATCGACAACATCTTTCGCTTCATCCAGGCCGGTACCGAGGTTTCCGGCCTGCTCGGCCAGGTGCCGTCCCGCATGGGCTACCAGCCTAGACTGGGCAACGAACTGGCCGAACTCGAGGAGCGCATCTGCAGCACCGACACCGGGGCCATCACCTCCATCCAGGCCGTCTACGTGCCGGCCGACGACTTCACCGA
>DASYBA010000562.1:0-4529 GCA_036501005.1 Candidatus Xenobia bacterium
GAAGGAGGCCGATGATCTCCCATGGAAGCTCGAGTCGGTGGGGTCGGCTGCCCCCGCGAGTACGGCAGTGGGAGACTCGCAGATGGCTTTTGGCATTGTCGAAGGGACCACTGAAGACACTCTGCTGAAGACCGAAGGCTATCGCCTGCTGCAGCGAGGCCAGACCAAGACGGTGCTCGATATCTGCGGCCGGATGCCCCGACTCTACAAGGCCATTACCCCTTCGATAGGTCTCCTGGAGGCCTTCGCCTTCGAGTTGTCCGGGCAGCCCGACCGCGCCGAGGCCAGATACGAGGCTATGCTGAAGCACACCACAGACCCACGTGTCCGTGACCTGGCCGCCATGTTCACTGGGCGGTTCGGGAAGCGCCGGACGTTTCTCAAGACGTCGCCAGCGGCATCATCCGTAGTGGGCATCCAGAAGCTGCATGGTGGGTACGACGTTCACGCTGGCGTCGGCCAATTGCGGGATGGCTGGCTGGCCTCTCAGGACCTTACCGAGCCGCAGCGCCTCTTCGAAGCGGCCCACGCCCACGCCATGGTCGGTTGCATCTTCTCCGGCCGGTTCGAGGAGACCGATACGGTCTCGACGAGGGTTCGCCCCGTGATGAAGCACGCCGGCTTTCTGTACTCGCATGCCCATCTCTGTCTCGACCAGGCCGTCGGCGCGGTCGTGTCCTCCAATGTCGAGCTGGCCAGGCGCCGTCTGCAGGAAGCAGCCCAGCACCTGGATCTCTTCCCGGATTCCTTCGTGGGCCATGGAATTCGGGCGGCTCGCTGCTACCTGGCAGTCGAGAAGCGCAACCGGCAGGCCCTCAAAGAACGGGACGACTGGCCTGACTGGAAGGCCCTGCCGTCACAGATGCAGCCTCTATACCTACGCACGCTCATCCTGGCAAATATCGTGGATGGCCATCCGGAGTCTGCCCGGCTCGATGGCCGCCATCTCCGCCGCCTGGTGGAGGGAGAGCAAGGCCTCTACGTTCCAGAGTGCCTCCTGGCGATGGCATGTCTCGACGATGCCCTGGGCCAGAGCGAGTCGGCCCTGTCCTATGCCGTGGCGGCCTATCGAATGGCGGTAGACCTCCACATGACCTTCTGGGTGATGAAGTCTAGCAGCCTGATAACCCATCTCTTGCGCCATCGCCGCCGCGAGGGTGCCGATCTGCAGTCGAAGCAGTTCCTAATTCAAGCCGTCCATCTCGCCCTCGAGCATGACTGGGCGGAGTACTGGCATGCCGACCCTCTGGCGTGCCTCCGTCCTCTCTTCAAACGCTTCGATGCCCGCGTGCCGCCCGGGGCGGCTATCACACCGGGCCGCATGATCCGGTTGGCGGCGAAGCTGGCCCGCACCGTGGCGATGCCCAATGGCCTCCTCGCAGCGCCTCGCCGGCACGAAAAGCTGCCATTCTAGCGCATGTAGACGGTGGTTACATTGCCACCTCGGCCGGAACCTGTAACGAGACTGTTAACAAGCCGAATTTCCATTGACCATGCCCTTTGGCTCCGCTATTATGTGACCACGGAATCGATATCTTGCCGGCACCCTAGCCTGGGGCGGCAAGAGAGCAAATGCAGGGCGACAGTCAGTGGGCGAACCTCCGGGTTTTGATTTGACGCGACCCCCAGGACAGAAAGGCTTCACCAATGCAACAGATTCAGAGCGCCACCAAAGCCCCCGCCAAGCGGCCTTCCCATAAGCCCAGCCAGCCGCAGGCCCCTTCCCACAGCGCCGACTCGACTGAACTGTCCCAGTCGACCAGCGGCAACTCGGTCACCCCGCTGTTCAAAGGTGACGGGATCTTCCCCAAAGCCGAAGAGCTGATTCGGGGCGCCAAGTCCAGCATTCAGTTGGAAATGTATCGGCTGGGCTACGACAAGATGATTGACGCCCTCTGCGACCAGGCCAAGAAGGGCCTCAAGGTGCAGGTGCTGCTGGATCCGACCCCCGGCTACGACGCCGAAGACGCCAAGGTGCAAGACGCCAACAAGGCCAAGCTCAAGGCCGCCGGTGTCCAGCTCCTCACCTACCCCGTCAACAAGGCCAACATGATCGACCACGTCAAGCTGTTGGTGGTCGACGGCCATCAGGCCATCATCGGCGGCATGAACTGGGACCAGCACTCCCCCAAGAACGTCGACGCCGACGTCCTGGTGGAGGGCCCGGCCGCCGACAAGCTGGAAAGCCTCTACAATCACGACTGGGAATTCGCGGGGGGCACCCCGCTCAAGACCACCCCCTCCAAGGCGGGCGTGGCGGCGGCCAAAGGCGATGCCGACATTCGCATCCTGACCACGACCCCGGCTGACGAGACGTACGAAATCAAGGACGCCCTCCTGGACAACATCAAGAACGCCAAGAAGTCCATCCACATGATGGCGTTCTGCCTGGCCAACAAGGACATCACGGAAGCCCTCAAGGAGGCCAAGAAAGCCAATCCGGCGCTGGACGTCCAGGTGCTCCTCGAGCCCGGCCGCCCCGTCGTGTTCCAGAATTCCAAGACCGCCAAGGACCTGAAGGAAGCGGGTATCGACGTCAAGTTTCTCAACGTCGACCTGGAGACCCAGGAGCGGCTGCACGCCAAGCTGTCGACCTTCGACGGCGACAAGGTGCTGGTGGGCAGCTCGAACTTTACCGAGGCTGGCTTCAAGATCAACCACGAAGCCGACGTCGAGATCACCTCCAAGAGCGTAGGCACCGCCTTCGACGCCTTCTTCAAAGAGCAGGCCGATCGGTCGGTCGCCAAGGCGCCCGAGATGCCCAGCTTCGACGACAAGGCCCCGCAGGACGCCCCGCCCGTGCAGACCGCCAAGACCCTGGTGCGATACTTCCACGACAATTACCATCCCGATGCCACCGGCCGCTGGGCGAAGTCGCTGATGCAGGTCGCCGTCGACAACACCCAGACCGGCGCCGGGCTCAAGCAGTTGAGCGCCTCCGACGCCAAGGCCTTGCAGAAGTACCTGGCGGCGGGCGAACGAGCCGAAGGCGACGTCGACAGCGCCGACGTCCAGCAGCAGCAGGCCCAGGTCATCGGCCAGTTGGCGGGCTACATCAACGCCCAGCCCGGGCTCTTCCGGGTGTCACCGGCCCCGGGTGACTTCGCTCCCGTGTGGAAGTCCCGTCTGGACATTTCCCGCAAGGCGGCGGAAGAACTGCCCTCCAAGGAACATCAACTGGTCCAGGGGATGATCGATTCCATCCAGGATGCGGGCATCAAGAGCTTCGTCCAGGAAGCCTTCAACAAAGTGCCCAAGTCGTTCTATATGGCCCCGTCCAGCAGCACGGGCAAGTTCCACCCCGCCGACGAAGTCGACCCCAACGACCTCGACCCCGTCGAGATCAACAAGCGCAACCACGCGGCCCCGGGCACGGTGGTCACGCCCGAGCACCCCTACCAGGGCGGCGGCCTGGTGCTCCACTCCGCCCGCACCGTGGAGGTGGGCAAGCACCTGACCGACTTGCTGGGCATCAAGGGACGAGACAAGGACGTCGTCCTGGCCGGCCTGGCCCTGCACGACATCATGAAGTTCGCCACGTCGGAAGCCGTGGAGGAGACTCCCGCCGGCCAGGACGTGCCGTGGACCAAGTGGACCACGCCCGACCACGGTCCGGCTGGCGCCCTCTGGCTCTCCAAGCTGGATCCGAAGCAGAAGGAACTGGCCGGCCAGATCTCCCACTACGTCGAGTACCACATGGCCCATTGGAACGAGCCGCACCACACCCCGCCGGCCAACCTGCCGGAGCTGGTGGTGTCGCTCTCCGACTACCTGGCCAGCCAGTCCAACTTCTACGTTCAGGTCTGAGCCCCACGCTCGCGCCGAGCCCTGCCCTCTCTGGGCACGGGCTGCGGGGCGTGCGGCCGGATCACCGGCATGGTGAGGATGCGCTCCTGTCGTTTCTCGGAAGCCAGGTTGCGCGCCGCAGCCCGCAGCAAGTCCGTCAACGTGATCAGGCCCAACAATCTGCCCGTGTCGTCCACCACGGGCAATCGAGTCAGACCGGTTTCGGCCATGCGTTCCTGCACACTCCGCAAGGTCTCCCGCGGACGGGCCACGACCGGGACCTGTTGAATCACCAGCTCATCGGCCAGGTCCCGTTGTCGGATGACGCCTTGCACCACGCCGTCCTGGTCCAGCACCGGATAGAGGCGCTGCGGCAAGCCTTTCGACAGCCGCCGCATCTCCTCCACCGGACAGCCCTGCGGGAAGACCACCACCGGCCGCTTGCGCATGGCCTCCCGCACGAAGACAATCTCGAAGGGATCGGTCGTGTACTCACGACTCAGATGGTAGCCGCGGCGGGAGATCTTCTCCGTCAGTATCGAACGCTTCAAGGTCAGGACCGTTACGGCAAAGGCCACCGACACCGCGATGAAGAGCGGCAGGGTGACCTGAAAATCGTGCGTCAATTCCAGCGCGAAGACGACACTGGTGAAGGGCACTCGCATGGTGCCCCCCAGGATCGCGCCCATGCTCACCAGAGGCCAGAATCCGGTGCCCATGTAGGGAAAGATCTGACTCTCGAT
>DASYBA010000563.1:0-3639 GCA_036501005.1 Candidatus Xenobia bacterium
GTACAACATCTGCGCCGACTCGTTGCCCGACCGGTCCATCACCAGGAGGGTGGGAATCAAGCCGATGATCACCAGGACGGCGACGGACAGGAGCGTCAAGGCGATCAGGACTTCAACCAGCGTCAGGCCTCGCGCCCACGCTTTGAGCTTCTTGCGGATCGTCATTGGGTTAACGTCACTCCTCCCGTGTTCGTGTCCCACACAAAGCTGTGGGGTACTGTAGGTGTGTTCAAGGCGCCGCCCTGCACCGTGACCGTAATGGTCGATCCGACGACAGGCGTGGCGTTTCCGCCGGTGTAAGAAGACAAGAGCGCCCCGCCCGTCGTGGCCGACGGGGCCGGACTGTAGGCGATGAGAGACGCCGACGGGGCGGGGCTGAGGGTGGCCGTGCCATCGTTGGGCGCCAGGGTCATCTGCTCCAGGGGAGCGGTGCTGGCCACGCCCCCGGCGCTCAATGCCTGATAGTAGACCACGATGGTCTGGCCAGCGTTCGAGTCCCACGGGGCAAAACTGACGTAGACCACGGGACTCGCCCCGGCCCCGGTCTGTATCGTGCCCTGGCCGGAGCCCATCGTCTTCGCCTGGTCCCTGGCGGTCAGAAGCAAAGCACTCAAGAGCTTGTAGTCGGTATCGGTCTGACGTTGGGCCAACTGCGCCCGCCAGGCGTGGAGTGCGATGGCCAGAAGCGTCGCCAGGATCGCCATGGTCACCATCACCTCAATCAAGGTAAAGGCACGCAAGTATCTCAACATCGAGGACCGCCGAACGACCATCCGAGCCCCTTTCCCCTGACTGTTCTACTGACTGGACGATCGGGTCTCCCGATCACCCAAGCGTACTATACCTCGGGAATCATGGCACGACCTCATCCCACGGTAGGATTTTTGAGGTGGGTTGAGAAAGACCTCCATACATTGTCAGAGCTTCCCGTTGGCAGCAGCATCAAGAATACCTACGTCATTCAAAGCGTCCTATTCTTGGAGCGCGGCTTCGAAGGGCCCACCTACGTCGTAATCGACAGAGTCGCCGAGGAGACTTTCCTGTGCCAGGATGTCGGCCCGTCCGGCTCGCCCTACGACGATCACTACCGACAAGCTCTCGATGTATTGAAAGGGCTGCACCATCCCAACCTGGCCTCCGTGCATGAGACTTTTTCCATGGGGGGCAGAGAATACCTCGTCCTGGAGGCGGCCCACACCGAGTCGCTGGAGAAAGCGGTGCACGTGCAAGGAGACGCGGCCGGCAACCGGGCCCTGCGAGACTGGGCGGATCAAATCTGCGACGCGTTCGCCGCCATCGATAGTGGGCTGCCCTGCTTGATCCTGGATCAGCTCGATCCCGGCGAGATCATGGGCGATGCCCAGGGTCGCTTCCAGATCGTCAACTACCACCTGGGCCGCTGCTTCCAGAACAACGGCCACGTGCTGGGCGACAAGGACGAGGATCGCGCGGTCAACTATCGGACATGCGCCGACCTGCTGGCCTTTATCGCGACGCGCAAGAAGAGCAAGGCAGACCTCAACGCCCTCCGTGCCGCCAACCTCAAACTGGCCGCGGTGATCCAGCGTTGCCAGGCTTTCTTGCAGTATCCCGGCCTGAGCTTTGCGGAGATCAAGCGGTCTGTCTGGCAGGCGCTCCCGGAAGAGCCGGTGGAGAAGCGCTCCAAGCTGGAGATGGAAAGCCTCGGGGTCCTCCACATCCTGAAAACCATCCCTTTCAAGAACTGGCTGATCATCGCCACGGTCGTCGCGGTGCTGAGTGGGGTCAGGGCGCTCTTCAAACTGCATCAGCCGCAGTGGGGCATCCAGAACTCGGCGGCCTATGCCATCACCAGCGAGAACTCGGTCCAGTTCGTCGATGGCGATACGTATCGAGAATCGCATACCCTGGATCTGCAGACCCAGCAACCCGACATCACCGACATCAAGATCATCGCCGACGGCCAGAAGCTCCTGGTGTGCAACAAGGGCGGCCGCGAGGTCGACTGTTTCGATACCGACACCCATCATCAATCCGCCTATCTCAAGTTCAGCTATGCCCCGCAGATGATGCTGACGGGCTTCCACAGCCGAACTGCCTGGGTGATCGGAGGGGGTCGGGCAGAGGAGATCAGCATCGCACCCGCGTTCCTCATCAAACGAGGCGTGTCCCTCGGCGTGACCCGCCCAGACTCGGTCTACGCCATGACGCCGGACCGCGCGTTCATCTTCGTGTCGATTCCCAACCTGCATCAGATACGGGTCATCGACGTCAACAACCTGAAGATCCTGCGTGAGCCCATCCAGTACAGCGGCACGCCCCGCTGCATGAATGTCAGCCCGGACGGCAAGGAACTGTGGATTGCCAATGCCAAGGGCGGCACCACCGCGGTGTTGTCGCTGGATGCGCTGCTGAACGAGGTGAATCCCTCAGGCGTATCGACGATCGCGACGCTCACCGCGGCGGGCGCCGACTTCAAGCCAGTGGATGTCGAATTCTCCGGCGACGGCAGCCAGGCCGCCATCGTCTCGTCAGAAACCAACCAGATCCTGGTCGTCAACATGGCGGGCCACAAGGTGGCCGGGACGGCCGTGACCCAGGGCAAGTACCCGGTGCACTGTTGCTTCGGACCGGGCACGCTCTGGGTGGCCGATGAAGACTCCAAGGCGGTGGAGGTCATCACCCTCGGTTCACTCTCCACCTTCAAGACGATCAGGGTCGACGGGAGTCCCAGCATGGTGCAGTTCGTTCAACTGACCGGGAAGTAGACCATGGGCTCTCGCCTGCTGATGGCCCTGCTGATCCTGGGTTGCCTGCGGTCGGCGGCCGCCGACCAGACGCATACCTGGGATGACGCCCACAAATTCTCACCCCAGGCCCTGATGGAATTCAACCAACGCGCCGAGGCGCTGGAGAAGAGCCTGCACAAGCAGGTCTATCTGATCACCGTGCCCAGCACCCACGACAAGGACTGGCAAGCGGTTGTCGCCCAATATCTGGGCGGCCCCCTCAAGAACGGGGTCGTCATCTTCATCGACATGGATGCCCGCGTCACCTACCTCGCGGTGGACCGGCTGACGGAAGACCAGGTCGACTTCGACGTGCCGAGGCAGTCGGAACTGCGCCAGATGCTGGCTGCCCGCTTCCACCAGAACGACTGGGACGGCGGCCTCCTGGCCGGCATGACCTTCGTGGAGAAGGCGCTGGCGTCTCCGCCGGCCAGCGCCTCGGAAGAAGGGTCGCCGGTGCCGGTACCGCCCGAGCCCGCCATGGCGACCGCGCCGGCCCTGACCTGCTTCCAATGGTTTCTCATCTTGTCGGTGTGCTGGGCCGGGTGGACCATCTTCCGCTCAGTCTTCATGCCTCCCCGCATGCCCCCGCCGGCGGCATCCGAGACCGGGAACGTGCCCCCCGAGCCTGCGGTCGTGCCCCCTGAACCCGCGGCCGTGCCCGACGCTCCCCCTTCTTGACGCGACGCCTCCTGGTGCTGCTGGGGTGGCTCCTGGTGGCCTCTCCAGCCGGCGCCGAACGGTTGCTGCATCGATACGACGCCGCCTCGTGGACCGCCACCGGCCAGGCCTGGGGCTTTGTCGATACCGTCCGCCCCGGCCTCCCAGCCCATCCCCACCCCGAGTCGCTTTGTGGCGGCGAGACCGCGAC
>DASYBA010000564.1:0-7013 GCA_036501005.1 Candidatus Xenobia bacterium
CCCAGTACGTCGCCTTCTCCGCCACGAACTGAATGACCTCGTCGTCCATCGGCAAGTCCACTTGCAAGAGCGCATCAGCCATTCGAGTCGGCCGGCGCCTGCATCTCCACCAACTGATCGTTCGCTACCAGCACCAGTTCCAACCCCTCGCTCAGGTGCTCCGGGTCCCGGTCCGCTTCGTAGCGCGCCAACCGCTCCGCACCGGCCGCCATCAGATCGAGCGCCGCACCGATGCCGCCCTGCGCCTCCTGGTATGCCGTGCCCTCTTCGATCTGCCCCAACGGCGGCGGTGCCACCGTATCGAGCTTGTGCCGAGCCAATCCCACCCGACGTCGAATGTCCTCCAACACTTCGAGCAACGTGCCCACGGGCCCGCCCATCTGGACTTCTTCTACCGCCGCCACCAGCCGTTCGCTTACTTCCGTGGCCTGGTGCCCCCGCGGCGTGCGAATGACCACTACCTCTGCCGCCATCGGCTCGCCGTCGGCCCCCGTGACCGGAAAGCGGAACCCGCACGCATCACAGGTCGGCAGGTGGGCCGGCACGTCCTTCTTGCATCGCCAGCAGGCTCGGACCTGGTCGGTCGGCGGCGCATCCTCCACGGCCGTCTTCAGCTCGTAGAGCTCCTTCATGGCCGCCTGCGCCGTATCCAATCCCTTGCCGATATGGTCGCTCCGCCCATCGGAGAAATATAGCTCGGCTTCCTTCAACCCGCTATAGACCCGCTCCATCAACCCCCGCACCTTGCTGCGAAGCTGCTTGTCGTCATCGGACGGCGTCGGCAGCCCCAGAATCTCCTGGGCAGTCTGTTTCTGCAGCGTCTTCATGCGCGCCAGGACGTCCTTGAACGCCTCCCCCGGCAGCTTCCCGGCCATGACCCCCCTGCCGACCCGGATCACTTCGTGCAGGAAAGGGTTCTCCGAGTACTTGGGCTCGTTCTGTTCCAGGGCCGCCATTTTGTCGAACGTCACAAACATGCCGTCCATGCACGTGCGAGCCAGGTCAATCCCTTCGTACAGGCGTTCCGAGCGGTCATCGGTAAACCAGCCGCGCACCAGTTCGAGGCCGCGGCGCAGGCCCTTGAACCCGTCTTCCACCTCGCTCGACAACTGCCACAGGGGGGTGCCCTTGTCGTACAGCTTGAGCTGCCGCTGGAAGGCGCTCCACATGACCTTGTAGAGCGATTCCATCTGGCGCAGGCTGTTCTTCAGCTCCTCCTGCGTGCGCACGCCCTGCTGGTACTGCTCTACACCGCGGATGAGATCATTGAGTTGGGGGCAACGTGTCAGCTCCATCATCCCTGGTAATACTGCCTGCACGGTCACCGCCCTCCCGCCCGGAGGCAGGAAGGCTTTACCCTGTCTACGAACCGCCCCGTCCTATGAGAGACCTCAGCAGCAAGGAATTCAAGCGCATTGGCTATCGACTGGTGGACTGGATCGCCGAGTACCTGGAAGACTCCGAGCGCTACCCCGTCCTCCCCAAGGTCCACCCCGGGGACGTGAAGGCCGCCCTCCCCGCCCAGGCCCCCCAGGCCGGCGAGAGCATGGACGCGATTCTCAACGATTTCGAGCAAACGCTGGTGCCCGCGCTGACCCACTGGAACCACCCCGGCTTCTTCGCCTACTTTGCCATCAGCGCCAGCGCCCCGGGCGTGCTGGCCGACTTCCTCTCCGCCGCTCTCAACCAGCAGGCCATGCTGTGGAAGACCTCCCCGGCCTCTACCGAGCTCGAAGAAGTCACGCTGGGCTGGCTCAGAAAGGGCGTCGGCCTGTCGGACGCCTTCGAGGGCGTCATCTACGACACTGCTTCCATCGCCACTTTGCACGGCCTGGCTGCAGCCCGCGAAGCCACGGGCTTGAACATCCGAGAGAAAGGTCTCCAGCAAGCGCCCCGCTTGCGGGTCTACTGCTCCGAGCAGGCCCACTCCTCGGTCGACAAAGCCGTCATCCTGCTGGGACTGGGCCAGGAGGGGCTCCGCAAGATTCCCGTCGACCAAGCTTTCTCCATGGACCCCGCCAGGCTGCGGGCCGCCATCACGGAAGACCGGGCCCAGGGCTGGCACCCCTGCGCCGTCGTCGCCACCGTCGGCACGACGTCCACCACGAGCGTCGACCCGGTGCCCGCCATCGCCTCCATCTGCGAGACCGAGCGGCTGTGGCTGCACGTCGATGCCGCCTACGCCGGCGTCGCGGCGCTGGTGCCCGAGATGGCCTCCACCCTGGCAGGCTGCGAACGAGCCGATTCGATCGTATTGAACCCGCACAAGTGGCTGATGGTCCCCTTCGACCTGAGCGCCTTCTACTGCCGCCGCATGGACGTGGTTCGACAGGCCTTCTCGCTCGTCCCCGAGTACCTTCGCACCGAGCACGATGTGAACAACCTCATGGACACGGGCATCCAGTTGGGGCGCCGCTTTCGCTCTCTCAAGCTGTGGATGGTGATGCGCTACTTTGGCCTCGACGGTCTGGCCGCCATCCTGCGCGAGCATGTCCGCATGGCACAGTGGCTGGCCGAGGAAGTCGACAAGCACCCGCACTTCGAACGCATGGCGCCGACCCCGTTCAGCGTCGTCTGTCTGCGGGCCCATCCGCCGGGGACGACCGATCCGGATCGCTTGAATGAAGCCATCATGGACCAGGTCAATGCATCCGGCGAGGTGTTTCTATCGCATACCAAGCTGCACGGCCAGCTCGTGTTGCGAGTGGCCATCGGCAACCAGCACACCACCTGGCGGCACGTGCGCCATCTGTGGTCGCTCCTCCAGGAAGCCCTCCACCAGCAGACTGCGACCGTGTCCTAGAGTCTTTACAGAACGCCTTGGTTATGGCACCATGGCACCATGGAGTCGCTCCCGACCCTCGTGGCGTTTGGGCTGGTCGTCGTGGGCCTGGTGGCGGGCACCCTGTGGTACCTGCGCCGAATGGCCCAGACCGCCCTCAACCCCCGCTTCACCTGGCTGCCCCTCGACCCGGCCCGCGGCGAAGCCGTCGACGTCACAGTCGAGGTGGAGGCCAGCCAGGCGGTGCACGTGCGAGACGTCGAGGCCCACCTCGTCGGCACCCGCTACGCCTACCCCCCGCCCAACCAGAGCAACGGCGGCATATGGGCACTGGAAGCTGACCACCCGTACGGCACGCCGGAGAAAGACTGCATCTGCCACAACAAGGTGCTGCTGTGCCACGCCATGATGTTCCAGCAGGGCGAACCCGTCAAGCTGATGGCTCAGTTGGACGTGCCCGGCGACGCCCTCCCCAGCAAGACCAGCGGCCGCCTTCAGATCCACTGGGCGCTCCAGATCCGATTCGACATCGTCAACTTCCCGCCGCTCGTCCTGGAGCGGTCTCTCGAGGTGTTACACGAACCCCGGCAACGCCCCGCCCACTGTCGGGCCATGGAAGCCCCCACCCCTCCGCCCGGCCTCGAACTGGAGTCGCCGGCCCGCCCCAAGCCAGCCTCCCGTTGGTCGTTTTCCAAGGAGCCCGATCCGCCGGCGCCCCCCTCGAAGAACGGCGACACCCTCTTCGCCCACCTGGAGCTGGACTCCGACCGCCCCGAATAGCAGGGATCCGGGGGTGCTGGAGGAAGCAGCCGCCAACACATGTGGTGGTGTATTGAATGAAGATTAAGACAGTCTCCGTAGTGGGGGCGGGTACCATGGGCAACGGCATCGCCCAGGTCTTCGCCCAGCATGGGTTCAACGTGACCCTGATTGACGTATCGGATGCCGTCCTGCAGCAGGCGGTGAACCGTATCGAGGGTTCGCTCAGCAAGCTCCAGCAGAAGGGCAAGCTGTCGGCAGAACAGGTGGCGGGGGCCCGAGAAAGGCTGGGCACGGGCACTTCGTTGTCGGCCGCGGCCACGTCCGAACTGGTGGTGGAGGCGGTCTCCGAGAACCTGGCGTTGAAGTCGAAGATCTTCCGGGAACTGGATGGCCTCCTCGACCCCGACGCGATCATCGCCTCCAACACCTCGTCTATCTCCATCACCACCCTGGGGGCGGTCACGCACCGACCGGCGCAAGTGGCCGGCATGCACTTCATGAACCCGGTGCCGCTCATGCCGTTGGTCGAACTGATTCGGGGCGCGGCCACCGACCAGGAGGTCATCGATACCATTCACGACCTGTGCCTGCGCCTGGGCAAGACGCCCGTGCTGGCGCAGGACTATCCGGGCTTCATTTCCAACCGCATTCTCATGCCCATGATCAATGAGGCGGTGTTTGCCCTCATGGAAGGGGTGGGCACGCCGGAGGCCATCGACACGGTCATGAAACTGGGCATGAACCACCCGATGGGTCCTCTGGAACTGGCCGACTTCATCGGCCTGGACGTGTGCCTGGCCATCATGGAGGTCCTCCATCAGGGGCTGGGCGACGACAAGTACCGGCCGTGCCCGCTCTTGCGGCGCACAGTGGCCGCCGGACACCTGGGCCGCAAAAGCGGCCGGGGATTCTATTCCTATGCACAGGAGGCTGCAATCGCCCGATGACGATCGAAGCTCGCACCCCGACCCGTATCGACCTGGCTGGCGGGACCCTCGATATCCACCCGCTCTACCTCTTTGCCGGCGGTGGGCTGACGGTCAACATGGCCATTACGCTGTATTCGAAAGTGACCATCGATCGACTGCAGGGCACCCGGGTCGTCCTGCACTCGGAAGACATCGGTGACACCCAGGAAGCCGATCATCCGTCGGCCTTGGCCCTCGGGGGCCCGCTGGATCTGCTGGCCCGAGCCGTGAAATTCTATCTGCCGAACGGCGGAGTACGGGTTACGACCCGCAACCTGGCGCCCCGAGGCAGCGGACTGGGGGCGTCGTCCAGCCTGCTCATGGCGCTGTCAGCCGCCCTGGCCGCGGCCGGCCATCACGACTATCGACTCCAGGACTATATCGATTGGGGCGCCAACCTGGAGGCCCAGAACCTGGGCATTCCGACCGGCAAGCAAGACTACTATGCGGCCATCTACGGCGGTGCCCTGGCCATTCATTTTGAGGTGAAGGGCGGTCGGGTCGAGCGCCTGGTGCTACCTCCGGCTTTCGTCAAGATCCTCGAAGAACAGCTCGTGCTCTCCTTTACCGGCATATCGCATTTCTCCGGCACCAGCAACTGGGCCATGACGAAGCGCTATATCGACAAGGCCGGCGACACGGTCGAACGGTTGCATCGGATCAAGGACACCGCCCACAAAATGCTCAAGGTCCTGGTAGCGGGCGACATGGACGGCTTTGCGACCGCCCTCAACGAGGAGTGGGAGAACCGCCGCGGCCTGGCCGATGGCGTCAGCACACCGTCCATCGACGCCATGATGGCCGCCGCCACCCAGGCGGGCGCGTTGGCCAACAAGATCTGCGGCGCCGGCGGGGGCGGCTGCATGATCACCCTGGCCGCACCGGGCCGGCGGCAGGCCGTGGAACAGGCTCTCACCGGGGCCGGCGCCCGAGTCCTCTCGTATGGACTGGACCCCGACGGCCTTCAGGTCAAGACCCACGAGGTCGCACCCCACTGAAGGACCCCGTTTGCGGCATGGACGTCGTGCCCGGCCAGTCGGTCGGGCCCTCGACCTACCACGACCAGCCGTATTGGTTCTGCCACCCGGGTTGCCAGAAGAAGTTCGAGGCCGACCCTCAGAAGTACTTGAAGCCTGCAGAGCGTCCGACAGGCGGCGAGTACACCTGCCCCATGGATCCCGAGATCGTGCAGCAGGGTCCGGGCGCGTGCCCCAAGTGCGGCATGGCCTTGGAGCCGAGAATGGTCACGCTCGACGCTGCTCCCGATCCCGAGCAGCGTTCGATGACGCTTCGGTTCTGGGTCTGCACCGCCCTGACCGTTCCGCTCCTGGCCCTCGGCATGCGCGAGGCGTACCCCTGGGTCCAGTTCGCGCTATCGGTTCCGGTCGTCCTGTGGGGCGGAGGCCCGTTCTTCCAGCGGGCATGGGCGTCCATCCCCGCCCGCAGTCCCAACATGTTCACCCTCATCGGCCTGGGGGTAGGCAGCACCTGGATCTTCAGCGTCGTCGCGCTGCTTTTCCCAGCCCACTACGGCCGTATCGGAGTGTATTTCGAACCCGCTGCCGTCATCACGACGCTGGTGCTGCTGGGCCAGGTACTGGAGTTGCGGGCCCGCCACCAAACCGGGGCCGCTTTGCGGGCGCTCCTACGACTTGCGCCAGCGCAGGCCCGGCGAGTCCAGGGGGACGGGACGGAGGCGGATGTCCCCCTGGCGGACGTCCATCCTGGAGACCACTTGCGAGTCCGCCCCGGTGAAAGCGTACCCGTCGATGGGAAGGTCTTGGAGGGGCACGGGACCGTGGACGAGTCCATGCTGACCGGCGAAGCGGTGCCAGTGGAGAAAGCGCCGGGGGCCAGCCTCACCGGGGGCACCATGAACACCTCTGGCAGCCTGGTCATGGAGGCCCTGCGGGTCGGTCAAGATACGGTCCTGGCTCGCATCGTCGCCTTGACGGCCGAGGCCCAGCGCAGCCGCCCGCCCATTGCCCGCCTCGCCGACCGCGTGTCGGCGGTGTTCGTGCCCGCGGTGGTGACCGTGGCGTTGGTGACGTTCGCGGTCTGGTACATACACGGGTCGCCGGCCAGCGCTTTGCTGCATGCCCTGTCGGTTCTCATCATTGCCTGTCCCTGCGCCCTGGGATTGGCTACGCCCATGTCCATCATGGTGGGCACGGGCCGGGGCGCCCAGGCCGGCGTCCTCTTTCGACACGCCGAGGCGCTGGAGCGACTGGCCTCGGTCGATACGCTGGCGTTCGACAAGACCGGCACGCTGACCGCCGGCCACCCTCAGGTCGGGGCGGTGCACGTGGTCGCGCCCTTTACACCCGACCAGATTCTGGCATGGGCGGCGGCTGCGGAGCGCGGGAGCGAACATCCTCTGGCTCGGGCACTCCCTTCGTCCAGCTTGTCGGCCGACGATTTCCAGTCGGTGCCCGGCCAGGGCGTGCGGGCCCGAGTCGAGGGTCACGGGGTGGCGGTGGGCAATCGCCGGATGTTTCCCT
>DASYBA010000565.1:0-3614 GCA_036501005.1 Candidatus Xenobia bacterium
GCGTCGACGTATCTTGGTGTGCGACGGTCGCGGGGGGAGGTGGGGGGTGAAGCCACAGATGGGCGATGACAGCAAGCGCTTGCATACTCCCAATAGTTCGGTCAGGCCCCCACGGCCTCCTTTGCTCAGAGTCTGGGCAAAGGGTCGGTCCAGCGGCGACGGAGGTCGAGCAGGTTGACGTCGCCCGTCATGCCCAGCTTCTGAGCTTCCTCCAGGGCGTGGCTGGAGCCCTCGGTGCTGCCCATGCCGTCCAGCAGAATGGCCCGCAGATACCACGCGGCCCCGTCCTGCGGATGGCGCTCCACCGACCGCTTCGACAAGACCACCGCCTCCTCGTTGCGCCCGGCATCGACCAGGCACGCCGCTTTCTGTTCAAGTGCCGTGGGATGGTCGGGTTCCAGTTCCAGCACCTTGTCGTAGCTGCGCACGGCGTTGTCGTAGTCTTCCAACTCTTCGTGTGCTTCGGCCTTGCACAGCCATACGACGGGGTCTTTTTCCGCTCGCGCCTGCGCCCGCTCGAAGAACACCAGCGCGGCGGCCGCCTGCCCCAGTTGCATCAAGCAAAGCCCTTTGTCCTTGAGCGCCGCCACGTTGTCAGCCTCCAGTGCGACCGCCTTGTCGAAGCTGCGCAGCGCCTCCTGGAACCGGTTCAGGCGGGCCAGCACCTGGCCCTTCAGCATCCACACGGCTGCGTCGCCCGCCCGTTGCTCGGACGCCTTGTCCAGCAGTGGCAGGGCCGCCTCGAGATGGCCCGCATTGACTTCATCCTGGGCGTGTTCCCAGGCATGGGGCAGCTCGATGGTCCTGGGTTCGCCGCCCAGCTTCGCGGTCGAAACACTGGCCACGCCGGGCACCACCTCGACGGGCGGTATAGGCGGCTTGGAGCCGAGCAGGCGCCGAATCACCTCGGCCACCGCGTGGTGGCCCGCGTCATCGGCCACCTGGAGGGGCGTCTTGTCCTCCCGGTTGCGGCCCTGGAGGTCGCCGCCCTGGGCCGCGATCAAGTCGATGATGGTGGCGTGGCCGCCCCGGGCCGCGACGTGCAAGGCTGACTCGCCGTCCGCGTTGCGCACGTGCACGTCCGCCCCTTGGCCTAGGAAGCGCTTGACGGCTTCAATGTCGCCGGCCTCGGCGGCGCCTAACAGGTCGGCCGGACCCGGCTCCCGGGGGGCCAGGCGTTGCGTGCCGCCCTTACGCCTGGCCGGCGGCCGGTTCAGGGCCAGCAGGAAAACAATGACGGCAAACACCGCCAGCACCACCAACTGCCGATTCAGCCGCGGCGGCAGGGCCCACACCAGCATGCTCCATGTCACCACCAGCCGCGGCAGCCGCCCGTAGAGGGCCGACAAACTCCCCCGATCGAGCCGAGTCAGCAGCCAAAGGCCGAAAAACCATTCCAGGACATGCCAGAGCATGCGCAGAGCCCTCCACCAAATGCTTTAGATTAAACGACCTTGATGCGGGTGCCGCCGACCGTGACCACGTCGCCCCGGTTGAGGTCCACCCGCCGTCCCAGCCGGTGGCCGTTTACCCAGGTGCCGTTGGTCGACCCGGTGTCCTCCACCCAGTAGGCATTCTGATCCCACACGATGCGGGCGTGGTGCATGGACACGGAGGTGTCCCATGGCAATTGGATGTCTCCCTCTTCCCGACCGATGGTGCAGCCCTGGGCGGTGAGGGGGAACGTAATCTTGCCATCCTCGCTCTCCAGCCGGCCCTCCCACGGATTGGCCGTTGGGAGGGGCGCCTCTTCGACGTCCTGCTGATCCTCCTGCCGGACTGCCACCACGACAGGCTTGGAGGCCGGCGGTGGCGTCGCAACGACCGCGACCGGCTCAGGCAGGGCCGTGACCACCACCGAGCCCGCCACCAGGCCCAGACGAGCCGCGAAGTCCTGGTGCCCGGGCGCTCGGATGGCCAGCCACCCGGCTTCCCGTTCTGCTTCCGAAGCCAGGCCCGCCATGTGATACGACTGCTGCAGCAAAGCCCGCACGTCCCACAGCAACTGCGGATCGATATCGGAGCGGGTCAGCAGTTTTCGAAACATGTCGGCAAACGACTGCGGATCGTGCAGCGCCAAGGACGCTTTGGCCTGCACCAGCAGCGCCGCCACCGCCAGCGAGGTGTCCGGCGAAAGCCCCAGCGTCTTTTCCATCACCTTGCCATACTGTGCCGCCTCGTAGTGGAGGCACGCCAGCATGAACAAGATAAGGGGATGGTTCGGCATGATGCCCTGCAACTGCTCGAGGGTACGAATGCCTTCGGCCATTCGGCCTTGCGAACGGAGGGCAAACACCGACAACATGTTGAGGCCGATAATGTCAGGATAGAAGATCAGGCTGGTGTTGTCGGTCAGGCACAGCGTCATGCGGAGGGATGGCAGGTACTTGCGGATCCGGCCACCCAGCCCGCTCTGGCACAGCAGCGCCTTCTGGAAGGCGTCGGCTGCCCGTCCCCATTCGCCCAAAGAAAGCGATAGACAGCCGGCCAGGAAGTAGGCATCGGTGAACTGGGTGTCTTTCAACACCGCTTCATGGAACTTGTCCCGAGCCTCCCCCACCGCCCCCTGCAACAGGCTCTGACAGCCTTGCACGAAGATGCGCTCGGCGGCGGGCACCGTGATGTTCTTCAACAGCCCGATGATGAGCTTCGGCTCGGACTGCAGCTCCTGGAATTCCAGGGCCGGCAGGAACTGGCCGAAGCGTGGTGCCAGATGGCGCTGAAAATAGAGACCCGTTTCGCCCAGCGGCCCCTTGGAAGGCGACGCCGATTTGACCGCCTTGACGGCCTCTCCGACCCCTCGCACGGCCACCTTGCCAGCCAGGTTCACGCCGTCCTTGAGCGTTCCGAGAATGTCGTCTCTCTCCATGGTGCTGCCCCTTTGTTCAGGTCGAGAACACGAACTCCGTCTTTCCGAAGCGAACTTTGTCGCCGTTCTGGAGCGGGTGTTCTACGCCTTTTTCGAGTCGGGTGCCGTTCAGGAAGGTGCCGTTCGACGAGCCCAGGTCTTCCAGGAAGAACTGCTCGTTCTGCCGGAGGATGCGGGCGTGTCGGCGAGACGCATACGAATCCGGATCCATGGGGGTCAAGTCGACCTCTGGCTCAATGCCGTCGGCTGGACTGCGTCGCCCCATCTGGGTGACGTCGCGATCCAACGAGAAATCACGCCCGTAGGCCGTCGCGTGCAGCTTGGCCGTGCTGGCGGCCCGAGGCGGCGCCATGGAGGCCGGCGGCGAGTAGGGCGGCGGTGAGCTCAGCACGGGGTTGAGGGAGTGGGCCGTGGCCGGCGCCTGCAGGTTGGCACCACAGTCGTGACAGTACTGCTCGCCGGCCGCGTTGGCCGCGCCGCAGGCACAAGTGATCATGGGGCCCGGTCGTCCCATCGGCGGTGCCATGGGCGGCAGGCCGCCCATGGGAGGCATCATGGGCGGTGCCGACGGCGGCGGCATCATGGGCGGCATCATCGGCGGTGGCAGGCCGGAAGACATGGCCGGCGTCGGTACGCCCGCGGCCGCCCGGGCCGGGAGCTTGGCCCCACAGTCTTCGCAGTAGGCGGAGCCTTCCAGATTGTCCGACCCGCAAACACTACACTTCATCTGACCTTAACGAACCTT
>DASYBA010000566.1:0-3904 GCA_036501005.1 Candidatus Xenobia bacterium
CCATCACCACGGCGATGAGGCGGTTGTCGTGCAACCAGTGGGTCATCACCCAGCCGAAGCAGAGCGATGCCAGAATCTCGGGCAGGACGATGAAGAAGTTGAAGATGCCCATATAGACGCCGACGCGGTCTTCGGGCAGACAGCCGCTCAGCATGGCATAGGGCATGGACAGAATGCTGGCCCACGCGATGCCCACCCCGACCATGGAGACCAGCAGCATCTTCGGCTCGTGGATGAAGGCGACGGACAGGAGCCCCAGAGCGCCCATGCAGAGGCAAATGGCATGGGTCACTTTGCGGCCCAGGCGCTCCGCCAGCGACGGGAGCCAGAACGAGAAGACAAACGTCACCACGGAGTAGAGCGCGAAGCACATGCCGGCCCACTCCACGCCCTGCGTGAAGAGGGGCGACTTCTCGTCCGGCGCGCCGAACACGTTGTGGGCCACGGCCACGCCAAAGTAGAGCCACATGCAGAAGAGCCCCAGCCAGGTGCAAAGCTGGACGGGCGCCAGTTGGCGCATGGCCTCGGGCATCTCGGCCACGGCCTTCATGATCTCACCGAAGCCGTTCCCCTCCTGCTGCTTCTTGCGGAAGGCCACCATGTCTTCCGGGGGGTTTTCCTGGGTCGTGAAGATCGTCCACAGCACGGCCCCGAGGAAAGCGGCGGCCCCGATGTGGAACGACAGACGGACCGTCAACGGAATCGTGTCGGCCGTTGAGTTCTGGAGGTGGAACCAGTTGCTGAGCATCCACGGCAATGCGGAGGCGACGACCGCCCCCAAGCCGATCAACAGGCTCTGCATGGCAAAGCCCTGGGTGCGCTGCTCCTCGGGCAGCAGGTCGGCGACAAAGGCCCGAAAGGGCTCCATCGAAATGTTGATCGACGTGTCGAGAACCCACAGCAGCGAAGCGGCCATCCACAGAGACTTGGACAGCGGCATGAAGATCAACGACAAGCAACTGAGAATGGCGCCCAGCAGGAAGAACGGACGGCGCCGCCCCAGTTTGGACCAGGTGTTATCGGACAGGTGGCCGATCAGCGGCTGCACGAGCATGCCGGTCAGCGGAGCAGCGAGCCACAGCATCGGAATCTGATCGGACTTGGCCCCCAGATACTCGTAGATGGCGCTCATGTTGGCCATCTGCAGGCCCCAGCCGAACTGTATACCGAGGAAGCCGAAGTTCATGTTCAATATCTGCCGGAAGCTCATTCGGCTGTTTGCCATGTCCCATCACCTTTCCGAAACCTGAGGTTTCACGCTATAGCCTACACCCTCAGCCTTGGCCCGTCAACGCCATGCTCGTTGAAGGCTCGTTGCCAACTTATTAACGGAGCTCCAGCGCTCCCGTTGCGCAGGAGGGCTCGGCCGGCTAGGAGAATGGGGGGCCCCCACTGAGGTGAAGGGAGAACTGATCAATGGCTTCCAGGCATACCACCACGCTCGTACTGGCCAGTGTCATGGGGGCCTGCTGCATCGGCCGGCCGGCCCTGGCCGACTCGACGCACAAGGTCAGCCTGGCGCCGCCGGCACCGAAGCGGGCTGCGGCGGCCGCTCCCGCAACCGAGGGCCCGGGCTATGTGCAGTGGCTGGAAAGCCAGTCGATGCTGCACCAGGCCGAGCGCATTGGTCGTCGCTACATGGCCTCCCGTGAACAGTGGCTTCACCCCTACGGTCTGCCGCAGTCGAAGGTGCTGAGCGGCCAGGCGTCGGTGTGGTTTGCGGCCTATCCGGCGGCCACCATCACCCGGCCGGGCGAGAACATCCTGCACAGCCTGGGCGATCCGGGGCTGTGGAAGGCCTTCCAGGACATCGGCGTCGAGGCCATCCATCTGGGCCCCATGGAACTGGCGGGCGGCGTGACCGGCCGTCACTTTACCCCCACAGTCGACGGCGGCTTCGATCGTATCGGCATCCGTATCGATCCGTTCTATGGCACGGACGCGGATTTTCGGGCCCTCTCCAAGACGGCCAAAGCGCACGGGGCCATGGTGGCGGGCGATATCATCCCCGGCCACACCGGCAAAGGCCCAGACTTTCGACTGGCGGAACGAGACTACAAAGACTACCCCGGCATCTACAACATGATCGAGGTCAAAAAGGCAGATTGGGGCCTCCTGCCGCCTGTGCCCGCCGGTCAAGACACGGTGAACGTGCCCCCCGACGCCGTCGAGAAGCTATATTCGAAAGGCTACGTGGTCGGCAAGCTCGAGCGGGTCATCTTCCTGCACGAAGAAGGCAAGGAATCGAATTGGAGCTGCACCGCGCCAGTGATGGGGACGGACGGCGTGACCCGACGCTGGGTCTACCTTCACTACTTCAAAGCCGGGCAGCCCACGCTGGACTGGCTGGACCCCAGCATGGCCGCCCAGCGCCTCATCGGTGGGGACGTCCTCAATTCTCTACAGAACCTGGGCGCCACCATCGTTCGACTGGATGCCAACGGCTTTCTCGGTCTGGAGCGAACGCCCGGATCCGATACGGGCTGGTCCGAGGGGCATCCCCTGTCTCTCGTATCGTCCAATCTCATCGCCATGATGGTTCGAAAGTATGGCGGCTATACGTTCCAAGAGCTGAATCTCACGTTTGACGACATCAAGAAGTTCTCCGAGTATGGTCCCGACTTGTCGTACGACTTTGTGACTCGCCCAGGCTATATCGATGCCGTTCTGACCGGCGACGGGTCGTTCTTGCGACTCCTTTTGCATCTGGAGCACGACTACAAGATCGATCCCAGCTCGCTCATCCATGCGCTACAGAACCACGACGAGCTGACCATGGAGTTGGTGCACTTCACCAGCCACGGCACCCAGACGTTCGCCTTGCGGGGCCAGACGATGACGGGCAAGGAAGTACACGACGTCATCAACAAGGAAGTGCGAGACAAGGCGGTGCACAGCACGACCTACAATCGTGAGACCGGCAACGGCGTCGCGACCACCTTGACCGGCATCTGCGCGGCGGCTTTCGGCATCAAGGATCCCTACCACATGAGTCCTGCCGAGAAAGAGATGGTCAAGAAGGGCCACTTCCTCATGGCTCTCTACAACGCCATGCAGCCCGGGGTGATGGCGCTGTCAGGTTGGGATCTGCTGGGCGCCTTGCCCGTGCCCGCCGACCAGGTGAAGGCGCTGGTGGCCGGCGGCGACAACCGCTGGATCAACCGGGGGGCCTACGACCTCATGGGCTACAATCCAACCGCCACCAAAGCGGGTTCGGGCCTGCCTCGCACGCTGTGCCTGTACGGCTCTCTGTCGGATCAGCTCAAGGATCCGAACTCCTTTGCCTCGATGCTGAAGCATGCCCTGGCCATCCGCAAACAGTACAAGATCAACCTGGCCGAGCAGGTCGACATTCCTGAGGTCAGCAAGGCCGGGCTGGTCGTGATGGTCCACCGTCTGCCGGACAACGGCGGCATCGAAGTGACGGCGCTCAACTTCAGCCGCGAACCGCTGCAGGACGTGATCAAGGTTCCGCTGGCGTCGGGGCTGGCTTCCACCGAGCTGCTGAGCGGCGCGGCCGACGCCCGCGCCTCGGCGTCGGGTGACGTGGCTATCGCCCTCGACGGGCTGCAGGGCAAGGTTCTGCTGTTCCGCTGATCAACGCTTGAACGGCGCTGCTTCAACGTTCCGTCGACGCTACTCCAGGTAGACTGCGGTCGTAATCTACTCAAGGAGGCGAAAGACATGTTGATCATCAAGACCTGGAGAACCATGGAGAACATCGGCCGGAGCTATTGGGACGGGATGGCGGACACTCGACTGGCCACCGCCCGCCCAAGAGGCCCGGGGCAGGCCAGGGGGTACCCCATCCTGGGCATCCCGACCGCTGAGACGTTCCACTGACAAGAGTCCTGCAGCGCTGAAAAGGGCTGCAAAAGTTCTTTCTGGTGGCGGAACGACGCCA
>DASYBA010000567.1:0-2365 GCA_036501005.1 Candidatus Xenobia bacterium
ATGGTTGACCGTAAGAGCCACCGAGGGGGGGCTACCCTCGAACCCATGACGCAAAAGAGAGCCACTTTTCAACTGGGACGCATCGCCTGCATCAACGTGCTGCCGGTGTACCACGACCTGAACGACGTGTGGGAGCAGGCCGCGCCTTTTCCCCTCCAGGTGGTCCCAGGGCATCCGACTGCGTTGAACGCCCTGCTGGCCGAGGGGGCTCTCGATCTGTCCCCGGTGTCGTCCATCGAGGTGGCGCACCATCCTGGGCGCTACCTGATCGTCGACGGCCTCTCCATTCAGAGTGCGGGCCCGGTGCAAAGCGTCGTCCTGGTCAGCAAACACCCGATCGAGAAGCTGACCGGGAAGACCATCGGCCGCACCACCGCCAGTGCCACCTCCCGAGTGCTCCTCAACGTCTTGCTGTCGCAGACGGTCGGGGTGAAACCCGAGTTTGTCGACATGCCTTCCGAGCTGGAAGAGCCGCTCGACCACTTTGACGCCGCCCTGCTCATCGGCGACGCGGCCCTGCAATACACGCCGCCCCGCAAAAGCCACACCTACGACCTGGGCGAGCTGTGGTACCGCTCCACCAATACCCCGATGGTCTTCGCAATGTGGGCGGTGCGCGCCGATCTGGACGCGGCGGGTCTCGAGAGAGCCCGCCAGGTCGCCAAGGCCTTGTGGCGGTCGCGGGAGCGAGGCACGGGGCACATGGCCGCCATCGTGCGAGAGGCCGCCGGCCAGGTGGATCTCAGCGAGCGGGCAGTGGCTGCCTACTACCGCCACCTGCGCTACGATCTGGACGGCCGCGCCGTCACCGGACTCAAGCTGTTCTATGAGTGCGCGGTGCGCACCGGCGACCTCAAGACCGCCCCCGCCCTCGAGTTCCTGGGCCGCTGACCGTGACGGTCGCCGCAGAGCGCATCAGTGTGCAGGAGGCCCTGCATCTCTGGCAGGGGCCACCTCTGGAACTGGCCCGGCGGGCCGACGAGGTCCGCCGGCGCCGGTTTCCCGAGAACCACGTCACCTTCATCAAGGACCGGGTCATCAACTACACCAACGTCTGCATCACCGATTGCGGTTTCTGCGCTTTCTATCGGCCCCCCAAGCACCCCGAGGGGTATCTGCTGACCCGCGACGAGGTCTTTCGCCGCATCGACGAGCTGGTCCGCATTGGAGGGACGCAGGTCCTCATGCAGGGGGGGCACCATCCCAATCTCAAGATCGAGTTCTACGAAGAGCTCTTCTCCGCCATCAAGGCCCGTTTTCCCATCTATCTCCACGCCCTGTCGGCCTCGGAGCTGGATCATATCGCCAAGGTCTCCCACCTCTCTCTCGAGGAGGTCGTGCGACGGCTCAAATCGGCCGGGTGGGACTCGTTGCCAGGCGGCGGCGCCGAAATCCTGGTCGACGAGGTGCGGGAGCGGATCTCGCCTCTGAAGATCAGTGCGGATCGCTGGTTCGAGATTCACGAGACGCTGCACGGCCTGGGGGTCGAAAGCACGGCCACCATGGTCTACGGCTTTGGAGAACGCCTGGAACACCGTCTCCAGCACCTGGACCGCGTGCGGGCCTTGCAAGATCGAACGGGGCGCTTCCGGGCCTTCATTCCCTGGAGCTTCACGCCCTACCGCACGGCCTTGTCCGACGTGCCGACCGCGGCCGGCCTGGAGTATCTCAAGGTCATCGCCCTGGCCCGTCTCTTCCTCGACAACGTTCGACATATCGATTGCGGCTGGCTGACCGAGGGTCAGCGGGTCTGCCAGATGGCGCTCTTCTCCGGGGCCGACGACATCGGTGGCCTGGTGATGGACGATCGCGTCATCAGTGCCACGGGGGTCGAATACCAGATCGGCGTCAACCGCATTCTGTCGCTCATTCGACATAGCGGTCGCATCCCCGCGCTGCGCAATACGGAGTACCAGATTCTCAAGATCTACGAGGCCGGCGAGTGGGAGGGAGCCACGCCGGCGTGACCGTTCCCAAGGGGCCTGTCGTTCGAGCGCTGTTCGCCCGCATCGTGCGGCGCTATGATCTACTGAACAGCCTTCTCAGCCTCGGCATGGTCGGCCGTTGGCGACGCTTCACCTTGACCCGCACCGGGTTGCGCCCGGGTGATGCGGCCTTGGACGTGTGCGCCGGCACCGGGACCTTGTCGGTCGAGCTGGCGCGGCAGGTCGGATCGGGCGGGCAGGTGACCGGGCTGGATTTTTGCGGCCCCATGCTAGACGATGCCCGCCGTCGCTTTCCAGCGAGCCGCTGGCCTCAGCTCAGTTTTACCGAAGGTGACGCCCACCGGCTGCCGTATCGAGACGCCACCTGGCACGCCATCACCATGGCTTTCGGGCTGCGCAACCTGGAAGCGCCGGGCCAG
>DASYBA010000568.1:0-9056 GCA_036501005.1 Candidatus Xenobia bacterium
GGGTTTGCCGATGAGTGGCAAATGAATCATCATAACCTCGGATCGTGACGTACTCGCCTACCCGCATGTCCGCGCTCACGACGCCCGCAGTTAGATCTCTTCTCCGATCAGTCCTACTGGACTGACGGGTACGCCGCGGGCGACCTGTAGTACCAGCGGGATGAAGTCGTTGGCTCGCAGGTCCAGGCCCCGCATGTCGTCGAGGCTATACCATGCTGCGCCCAGTGTGTGCTCGTTCGGAGTCGTGCGGGGAGGCGTGTCATCCGCCGGTTTCGCCACGTAGATGACCCGCATGCGCGAGGCGACGGGCCCCGGCGTGTGCTCGATACGCAGGATGCCCTCGAGGTGGATGGGCACGCCCGACTCTTCCATCGTCTCTCGCTGCGCCGCCTGCCCGAAGGTCTCGCCCGCCTCGACCCGGCCGGCCGGCACATACCAGCCCCCTCCGTGCTTGGCTTCGTGCACCAGGAGAAAACGCCCCGACTCGTCCCGCACCAGGACCACCACAAAGAACCAGCAGGGGATGCCTTCTCGGGACATGGCCATGGGTTCCCTACAGGCGAGCGGGACCCTGGCGCACCGCAGTGGAAGTACATGGGGCCATGGAGTGGTTCAAGCGCCTGTTCGGCAATCCGAAGCAGGTGGGGGCGGAGCGGCGGCGCTCCTATCGGGTCCGTGTGAGCATCCCGTGCGTGTTGATCATGCCGACAGAGGCGGTCACCTGCAAGTTGGCAGACTTCTCCAACCACGGCATGCGCATCATCGCCGATCGCCGGCTCAAGGCCAGCGCCCCGGTAAAGCTGCTCTTGCAAGGTCCGCCGGGCCGGGAGGAGACGCTCACCCTGTCGGTGACCGTGGCCTGGTGCCGCCGGGCCGGCGATGAATTTTCCGTCGGGCTGGCGTACGTCGACGGCGAACTTCCCCTGGTCATGCGAGACGTCTCTGAGCTGGTGCGGTCGTGGCAGGGCGTGCCGGCAGACCTCAACCAGAAGCGGAAGACGCACCGCCTGGAGCGCACCTGCCCACTCCAATATCGGACGCCGGGCGGCGATCTGCAGGACGGGCTGACACAGGACATCTCCGAGCAGCAGATCCGGTTTTCGACCGCCAGCACGGTGTCCATGGGGGCGGTGCTGGAGATCTTCCTGCTGCTCGGCGAGCACGACCCGGTGCTGCTGGTGGGCGCCGTGACCCGCTGCGAGCCGACCAAGGCGGGCCACAACGTGACCGTTCGTATCGACTCGGTCGTCGACGACGAGCGCAATCGGCTGGAAGGCCTGCTGGAGCAACCGGCGTCGGAGGTTCCGATCCCGTAAGATCACGGGGGCAGCGGCTGGGGGTTGAGATGCCTCACGGCGGGATTCTTTGTCGTCGCCGTGATCTTCGCCGTTTTCTTGTTTCCCGGCTTGGTGCCCTTGGCATTGTTCGTTACCTTGCGAGGCACGTGTTTACCCGCTCCGGTCTCCGACTTCACGGCCGGGTGGGTGATGTTGTTGGCCGGCACGGCGTTTACAGCGGAGCGCCCCAGCAACAGAGTCAGGGCCAGGGCAGCCAAAGCAGTTCTCTTCAAGACGTCAGCCCTCCTTATGTCCGTAGGACTGCGGCGGGCGACGGCGAGTTCCAGACCTGCCGTCAGTTCTCCCGTTGCAACCGTTGCGAGACCAGTACCAGGGCGAACGTGATCAGGATCATGAGCGTCGATACACAATTGATGACCGGCGTGACGCCGAACTTCAGCATCGAATACACCTTGATGGGCAACGTCGTCGTGCCCGCCCCGCTATTGAAGAAGGTCACCACGAAATCGTCGAACGACAGCGTGAACGACAGCAGCGCTCCAGAGACGATGCCGGGCAGAATCAAGGGGAGCGTCACCTTCCACATGGTGACCCAGGGCGACGCCCCCAGGTCGGCGGCCGCCTCCTCCAACACCCGGTTGAACCCCTGCAGACGGGCATTCACGACGACCGTGACAAACGAGATGCAGAACGCCACGTGGGCCAGGATGAGCGTGAAGAGTCCCAGGGTGACCTTCATGCTGACGAAGAACGTCAGAATCGATACGCCCATCACCACCTCGGGAATCACCATGGGCAAGTAGAGCGACGTCGCCACCAGATCCCGCCCCTTGAACCGATAACGAGACAGCGCCAGTGCGGCCATGGTTCCGATAATGGTGGCCATGACGGTCGCGATGCCGGCAATCTCCAGGCTCTTTCCGAAGCTCGTCATGACCTCCGTATCGGCAAAGAGCTGGCGATACCAGTCCAGTGTGAACCCTTTCCACACCGCGTTGCGCTTCGACTGGTTGAATGAAAACAAAACCAGCACGACGATGGGCGCATAAAGGAACGAGTACACCGCCCACACGTGCCCATGCAGCAACCGTCTCACAGCTCCCCTCCTCCCTGTCGCACGTACAATACGATACCGCCCATCATCAAGAGGAGGAGCAGAAACGACAGGGCCGACCCCAGCGGCCAGTTGTCGGCCATCATGAATTGCGCCATGATGACCTTGCCGATCATCTCCGTGCTCGTCCCCCCCAGCAGCTCGGGCGTGACAAAGTCGCCCACCGACGGAATGAAGGTCAGCACCGTACCGGCCATTACGCCGGGCAAGCTCAAGGGCCAGGTCACCTTCACGAACCCCCAGAAGGGGGACGCGCCCAGGTCGGCCGATGCTTCCAAGAACCGTCGATCCATCTTCTCCAGCGTGACGTAGATAGGCAAGGTCATGAAGGGCAGAAATCCGTAGGTGAGCCCCAAGACCACCGCGAACGGGGTATTCAACATCTGCAGCGGGGCGTGCAACAGCCCCAGCGCCTGCAGGCCTTCGTTGATGACGCCGTGGCCCCGCAACAACACGATCCAGGCGTAGGTGCGGATGAGATACGAGGTCCAGAACGGGAGCATGATCAACAGCAGCAAGGTGCTCCGCCGTTTGCCGCCGTGCATGGCGATATACCAGGCGAGCGGGTACCCCAGCAGGAGACAGAAGGTCGTACACAGTGCGGCGTAGGACAACGACCGCAACAGCACGACGAAGTACTGCGCCCGCAGGGCCTCCGCGTAGGGCGCCACGTTCCACGAGAACACCAGGCTGGCATCGGGCTGCTTGGTGGCCAGGCTGTCGACCAGGATCAAGAAAAGCGGCAACAGGTAGAAGGTCACCATGTAGACGGCCATGGGCGCCAGCAAGAGGTACGGAATGAGCTGCAGACGCCGAGTGTTCAACCGATCTTCACCTGCCGCCAGACCTCCTGCCATTTGTCCTCATCGGCGCCCAGGTTGGCATAGAAGACGAGCTTGTCTCGCATGAGCTCGGCGGGAGGGTAGATGGTCGGATCGGCCAGCAGGTCTTTCAGATACGGCTCGGCGGCCTGGTTGGGCGATGCGTATTGGACGAACTTCGAAATATTGGCGCCGATGTCCGGGCGCAGTACGAAGTTCATGAACTCGTGGGCCAGCTCGGGATGCGGCGCCCCTTTGGGAATGCAGAGGTTGTCGACCCAGATGAACGACCCCTCCTGGGGTATGCTGTATCCAATATCGCCGTTCTCGCTGCGGGCCTGGTTCACGTCGCCGCTCCAGCCCTGGGCCAGGGCCAGGTCGTTCGAACACAGCTCGTCGATATAGGTGTCGCTGGTATAGTGCTTGAGCAGCGGTCGCTGGGCGATGAGCTTGCGCTGGGCCTCCCGCAGGTCGTCCGGCCTCAGGCTGTTGCCGTCCAGGCCAAGCGACATCAAAGTCACGCCGATGGCATCGCGGGCCTCGTCCAGCATGCTGATGGCGCCCGCATAGCGAGGGTCCCACATGACGTCCCACGAATCGGCCTTGTCTACCATCTTCTGGTTGTACCCGATACCCGTCGTGCCCCACTGCCACGGAATCGAGTAGAGGTTGCCGGGATCCCAGGGTCCACTACGAAAGCGAGGGTACAGGTTCTTGACGTTGGGAATCTTCGAGAGATCCAGGGGCTCGATGAGGCCGGCCTTGCACATCTTGGCGATCTTGTAGTCGGTGGCCACCACCAGGTCGTAGCCGAACACGCCAATCCTCATTTTGGCGGTCAGGATGTCCTGGCTGGAGAAGTTGTCGTAGTTCACCTTCGCCCCGAACTCATGTTCGAAGGTCGGAATGGTGTCTGGGTCGATATAGTTTGACCAGTTGTAGAAGTTCAGGACCGAGTCGTGAGTCTTGCACCCCGGCAGCCCGGCGGCAACCGCCAGCAGGGCGGCCCGGCGGAGGAATTCCCGCCGTCCGCAGCTCGCGATGGAAAGCCTTTTCAAGAAGGGATGGGGTCTTCCAACCCCGACAGGGTCTCGGCCACGATGCTGTCGACGACGGCTCGCAGATCTCCGGTTTCTTCGTAGACCCGCAACTGTCGGTCGGCGCTGGTGCCGTATTTCAGCATGGTGTGGACGTATTCGATCTCCTCGCGGCTGCCTAACTCATCCACCACGTCGTCGACGAAGTCCAGGATTTCGAGAATCAGCTCCTTCACCGGCACCTCCTTCTTCTTGCCGAAATCGATGAGGTGGCCGTCCAGGCCGTAGCGGATGGCCCGCCACTTGTTCTCCTCGATGAGCGCCCGCCGATACAGGATGCGCCCCATGTTCTGCTGATACAGCTTGTGGAACTTGGCCACGCAGGCCTGGATGATGGCGGCCAACGCCAGCGTCTCTTCGATCTTCGATGGAATGTCGCACATGCGGAATTCCAGGGTGGGAAAATAAGGGTGCGGGCGAACGTCCCACCAGATCTTCTTGCCGTCGTCGATACACTGGGTCTTGACCAGAAGCTGCACGAAGCTTTCGAATTCTCCCCACGACTTGAAACTGGACGGCAGTCCGGTGCGAGGGAACATCTTGAACACCTCGCTTCGATACGACTTCAAACCCGTGTTCTCACCCAGCCAGAACGGCGAGCTGGTCGACAGCGCCAGCAGATGCGGCAGCAGGTAGCGCACCTGGTTGAGCACGTAGATCATCTCCTCACGGTCGTCCAACCCGACATGCACGTGCATGCCGAAGATGAGGAGCGAGCGGGCCAGCAACTGCTGATCCTGGATGATGCGAAAGTACCGTTCGTGTTCGAAAATCTTGGAGTCGAGCCAGTGCGAGAACGGGTGCGTCGACGCCGCCGCAATTACCAGGCCATTCTTGGCGGCCAGCTCGGCGATGGTGCGACGCAGATACACCAGGTCTCGGCGCAGTTCCTTGACGTTCTGGCAGATCCCGGTGCCGGTTTCGATCTGCGATTGATGCAGCTCGGGCTTGATCTGCTCGCCCAGAATGATGCGCCCGGCTTCCAAGATCTCGGCGACCCGCGACACCAGCTCCCGAGACTTCGGATCGATAATCTGGAACTCTTCCTCGACGCCGATAGTGAAGTTTGCCACGCCAGCCAGCCCCTTCGCGTTTAGTGAGCCAGAATCCTACGACGCCGCCGTTTTTGTTCCTGGTTCGATCAAGAGCAGACGGGCGTCTTCCGACCGCCAGCCGAGGCGGCAGGCGGATTCCGGAGACAGACCCGCGGGGGCCGAGATCACCACCCGGCTGCCCTCCCCGACATCGACGTGATAGTGCGCCTGTGAACCCATATAGACCGTATCGGTGAGCGTCCCGGCCAGTTCGACCTCGGCCGACTCGCCATCCGACAAGAGACGGACAGCTTCGGGGCGCAGCACGATTTCGACCTCGGCCTCGGCCGCCGCGGCTCCCGTCGCAATGGGAAAGGTCGGGCCCTGGCGGAGCCGCACCCGGTCCTGGGCCACGACCCGCCCGCGGAGAAAGTTCGCCAGCCCGATGAAGTCGGCCACGAAGTGCGTGCCAGGGCTTTCGTAAATGGCGCGGGGCGTGCCCAACTGCTCCAGCCTGCCCTGGTGCATGACCGCGATCTGATCCGACATGGTGAGCGCCTCTTCCTGATCGTGCGTCACCATCACGAAGGTGATGCCCACCTCCCGTTGCAGCCGTTTCAACTCCGTCTGCATGGCCTTGCGCAGCTTGGGGTCCAGCGCCGCCAGGGGCTCGTCCAGGAGCAGCACGGCCGGCCGATTGATCAGCGCCCGGGCCAACGCCACCCGCTGCTGCTGCCCGCCGGAGAGCTGTGCAATGCGCCGCCGCTCCAGCCCGGCCAGGTTGACCATGTCGAGGGCCTCCCCCACCCGCTGGCGGATCTCTTCGATGCGCACGTTGCGGCGCCGCAACCCGAAGGCGACGTTCTCGAACACGTCCAGGTGGGGGAACAGGGCGTAGCTCTGGAAGACCGTGTTGACGGGCCGCAGGTAGGGGGGGACGGACCCCACGGGGGTGCTGCCGATGAGGATGTCGCCGCTGGTCGGTTCCTCAAAACCCGCAATCATGCGGAGCGTGGTCGTCTTGCCGCACCCGGACGGGCCCAGAAGGGAGAAGAAACCGCCCTTCGGAATGGTGAGGGAGAGGTCGTCGACGGCCGCGGTAGAGCCGAACCGCTTGCTGACGCGGCAGAGCTCTACGTCGAGGAGTTCGTGGGTTGGGGCCATCCAGGCAGAGAGATCGCCGAGTAGGTCGAGTACGTCACGGTCACCGGCGGCCAATTCCCAGCCGGCCTGGGTTTCTCCTGCATTGACAGCGTCTATTTCCATGCGGTATAATCCCCGTTGGTACTGCCGGGTCGTCTAATGGTAGGACGACAGATTCTGGATCTGTTTGTGAGGGTTCGACTCCTTCCCCGGCAGCCATTTCCCCCTCTGCGGCGCGTTGGTCTAGAGGCTTAGGACGCCGCCCTCTCACGGCGGATATCACGGGTTCGAATCCCGTACGCGCTAAGAGCCGATCAGGCTCTTTTTTGTTGGGCGATGATCGCTACGGTCTGGTGGTGGATGGCCACCGTGTCGTCCACGTCGTCTGCATAACCACCCGCCATGCAAACGGCCACCGGCGTTCTGCCGGCATAGTACAGCACCATCTGATCACGCTGCAGCAGGCCGGACTTGGAAAGCTTCAACCGCCCCAATCGGTCGCCTTCGTATGGATCGGCCCCTGCCAGGTAGATCACCAGGTCGGGCGAGAAGCGTTCGAAGGCCGCCGAGAGTCCGTCCTGCAGCGCCACCAGGTAATCGATATCGGTAGTTCCATCGGGCAGCGGTATGTCGATATCGGATGGCGGCTTCCTGGCCGGGTAGTTGCGCTCGCCATGCATGGAAAATGTATAGACGCTGTCGTCATGGGCGAAAATCTCGGCGGTGCCGTTGCCGTGGTGCACGTCCAGGTCGACCACCATCACCCGTCGGGCCCGCCCTTCCCGCTGCATGATCCGGGCGGCCACCGCGGCGTCGTTGAAGACGCAGTAGCCGCCGCCCTGGGCGACCCCGGCGTGGTGCGTGCCCCCCGCCAGGTTCACCCCGTAACCTGCCTGCAAAGCGAAGCGACAGGCCTCCACCGTGGCCCCCACCGATCGGCGGGAACGTTCGACCATGGCGGGTGACCAGGGAAATCCGATACGGCGCAAGTCCATCGGATCGAGGGTGCCCGCCACGATGCCGTCCACGTAGTCGGGGTCGTGCACCAGCCGCAGGGCCTCCAGCGAGACGGGGGCGGGGACGGCCATCGGAGCCAGCCGGTCGGCCTCCACTCGTTGCCGCAGCCGGGCGTACTTGGCCATGGGAAAACGGTGTCCCTCGGGCAACGGCAGCACGAACTGGTCGCAGTAGAAGATCTTCACGCCGCCCCCGGATTCGGCTTCAGGCGAGGGGTTTCCCCGTTTCTCAACCGGGAGGCCAGCTAGAAATGACGGCGTTGCATGCCTTCCAGGAGGGGATCTGGTCGCATTCACGGATAATTTGGACCCATGGTCAAGGGAGTCGACATCGCAGACGTCGTCCCCGGCACAGGCGAGGTAGCGACCCGCGAGAGCATCGTCAGTGTCAGGCTACGAGCCTTCCTGCACCGAGGCGACGAAGTTCCCGCCCTGGGGGGTGAACGCGAGATCGAGCTTTACCGGCGAGAGGAGATCCCCGGACTGCGACGGGGTATCGAAGGCATGGCGGTGGGGGGGCAGCGGACACTCATCATCGCCCCCCACCTGGCCTACCGCGAAGGCGGGTGGCCAGGGGTTGTGCCGGGCAACTCGCTGTTGAGATATGAGGTGGAGCTCCTCGAGGTTCTCCATCTCCCGAAGGCGGTGGAAGATGACAATCCTCGCCATTACGTCTGTGTGGAGTGTCCTGGAGAACTCGCGACGGGGACACCGCGCTGGGTATGCTGCCTGGAGGCCGATGGCCGGTGCAATATTCGCTTGACCAGGCCGCCGCGCGAGACCACTTCCTGGAAGGACGCCCCATACCAGGATATATCTTGCCGTCTCGATGAAGCGACGACGTCCCAACTGTTTCAGGTGACAGTGGGTCTGGCTAATACTCTGTCAAACAGATCATCAGCAGCCAAGAAGAGTACAGCCACGCCTGGGCACCGTGACTATCAGTTGAAAATCAAAGTCTCGAAGGGCAATGAAAGGCTCTGCTTCTGCCGTGTGAAGGCATCAGATTCGGCCTGGACAGAGTCGCCGCTTTGCAAAGCAATCATCAGCCTCATCGCGCAGCACGCTCCAATCAATGGGGACGCCGCTGGCTGACAAGCGATGCGGAGCGGTGACATTTCCCCGGGCGAGCAACTGATACGCAACGGCAGCGGGGACGTTGCCCGTCCGGGCGGGCAAGTCGGGCCATTTGCCCGTCAGGGCGGGTAATTCGCCCCACTTACCCGTCCTGGCGGGTAAGCGATAGGGGGGTCCCCCGGGGGGACACCACACGTGTGGCCCGTCTGGAGGACGTGCATCGATGGCGAGCTCCCCTCCAGGCGCGGTCTGTTAACACCGTGGCAATCTCTCCCGACATGGGTTCCGTTAGACTGGACGAGATATAGTCGACTGACAGAAGTCGGCATTGGGATCGGAGCGCACATGAACGAGACAGGACACATGCTGGTCGCGCGCGTTGCGTGGAACCACATGACCCCCCAGGCCAAGACGGCCCTCATCAAGATCCTGGCCGACCCGCACAACCCCGACATC
>DASYBA010000569.1:0-6188 GCA_036501005.1 Candidatus Xenobia bacterium
CAGCACAAACCGAGACGCGGCGGCCAGCCCCTGGTCGATGAAAATCGCACCAATGAGCGCCTCGAGCGCATCGGCTAGCACCGAGCCCCGTTGCCGTCCCCCCGATGCGGCCTCCCCCTTGCCCAGGATGAGATAGGCCCCCAAGTCCAGCTCCCGGGCTCGACGAGCCAGAAACCCGGCGCTGACCACCATGGACTTCAACCGCGTCAACTGACCCTCGCGCTGGTCCGGCCAGGTCACAAACAGGTAGTGGCCCACGGCCAGGCCCAATACGGCATCGCCCAGGAACTCGAGTCGCTCGTTGCTGGACTCCATGCCGTGCTCGTGGCTATACGACTCGTGCGTCATGGCCTCTCGCAACAAGCCGACATCTTGAAACCGCACGTCCAGCCGCTCCTGCAGGGCGTGCAGGCGGTCTTCGAGGGAGGGCGCAGGCGGCTCGGAAGCCTCGGTCATGGGTGCCCGTTGGCGTGTTTCTTGAAGATCAAGATGCCGTTCTGCCCGCCGAATCCGAAAGAGTTGTTGACGGCATAGCGGATGGGCTTGCGAGCCGCCAGGTTGGGCGTGTAGTCCAGGTCGCATTCAGGATCCGGGTGCTCATAATTGATGGTCGGCGGCACCAGGTCGTTCTGTACGGCCAGGATGGTGGCGATGGACTCCAGCGCGCCCGCCGCGCCCAGCGTGTGGCCCGTCATGGACTTGGTCGAGCTGATGGACAGCTTGAAAGCGTGATCGCCAAAGACCTGCTTGATGGCGTTCGATTCGGCCCGGTCGCCGATGGGCGTGGACGTTCCGTGGGCGTTGATGTAGTCGATATCGGTCTCTTGGATGCCGGCGTCGTCGAGCGCCCCGCGGATGGCTCGCCCCACGCTTTTGCCCTGCGGGTCGGGATTGGTGATGTGATAGGCGTCGGCCGATATGCCGTAGCCGGCCACTTCGGCATAGATGTGGGCGTTGCGGGCCTGGGCACGTGCCAAGGACTCCAGCACCACGACCCCCGCTCCCTCGCCGATGACGAAGCCATCGCGTTCACGATCGAAAGGGCGGGAGGCCCGGGCCGGCTCGTCGTTACGGGTGGAGAGGGCCTTCATGGCGCAGAAGCCTGCCACCGCCATGGGGGCGATGGTCGCCTCCGCTCCGCCCGCCAGCATGACGTCAGCTTTGCCCGCCCGGATGCAATCGACGGCCTGTCCGATACTGTGTACGCCGGTGGCGCAGGCGGTCACTATCGACATGTTCGGTCCACGCAGACCGAAGTGGATGCCCACCGTCCCGGCCGCCATGTTGGCGATCATCATGGGGATGAAAAAGGGACTGACCTTATCCGGGCCACGCTCCAACAGCACTTTGTGTTGGGCTTCGAAGGTGATCATGCCCCCGATGCCCGAGCCGATGATCACGCCGGTGCGGTCTCCCATTTCCGGGGTCACCTGCAGGCCCGCATCTTCCAGGGCAAGATGCGAGGCCACCACGGCAAATTGCAGAAAGCGGTCCAGCTTGCGAGCCTCTTTGCGACCCAGCCAGTTCTCTGGTTCGAACCCTTTCACCTCGCCCGCGATGCGAGAATCGTAGCCACGGGCATCGAAGGCCGTGATCGGTCCGACGCCGGACTGGCCTTGTGCCAGGCCCTCCCAGGTGGCTTTCCAGCCGATACCCAAGGGACTCAGAGCCCCGATTCCCGTAACGACCACACGCTCTCGCATTTGACCCCTCCGCGTCATCAGTCGTCCGTACTTGACGACTCAAGAAGGGTGCTGCAAGACACCCCAAAAAAAGCCTCGCCTCCTTCTCCAGCAGGGCGCCGGGTCCTGCCCGGGGAAGTGTCCGGCATGATGTCTACGGCGCTGCTTCTTATCGACATCCAGAACGATTTCTGTCCCGGGGGCAGCCTGGCCGTGCCGGAGGGCGACAGCATCATCCCGCCCCTCAACCGGGTCATTGCCAGCCTGCATGCGCAGGGCGTGCCCATCCTGGCCAGCCGCGACTGGCACCCGATCCGCACCACCCATTTCCAGGCGTGGGGGGGGGTGTGGCCGCCTCACTGTGTGCAGAACACGCCGGGAGCAGCTTTCCGGGCGGGGCTTGCCCTGCCGCCCGACGCCGTCGTCTTCTCCAAAGGCATGGCAGAGAATGCCGACAGCTATTCAGCTTTCGAAGCCACCGATGCGGCCGGCGAGGCCCTCACGCCGTGGCTGAAAGCGCACGGCATTCAACATCTCGTGGTGGCGGGACTGGCCACCGACTACTGTGTCAAGAGCTCGGTGCTGGATGCCCGCCGGGAGGGGTTCTCGGTGCAGGTGCTCCAAGATGCCGTGCGAGGGGTAGAACTGCACCCCGGTGATACAGAAAAGGCCCTGGCCGCCATGTCGGCAGCCGGGGCCCAACTGATCGACAGCCGTCAGATCAACTAGCCGCGATACGGGCGGCCGCTTCGTTCAATACATATCGAATGGTGTTCGGCCACACCATGACATGCTTGGGCGATTCCGTGCTCTTGTGATCCAAGAGCTTGTCGAGGTACGGGACGTGCCAATGGCCATAATACGTGCCCACGATCAGGACCAGCAGAATCAACAACAAGACGATGACCACTCGCGCCACCGGACTGCTGCCTCCGCCACTGGCCTCCTCTTCGTCAGCCATGGCGGGAGCCGCCGTGACTCGGTTGGCCGTCGCCTTGCTGTCGGAGGCGACCGGCTGGTTGGCCCAGGGGTCTTGGCCGCTTGAACCCGATTCGGAGCTCATCGGCTTGGTCGGGCCGGCAAACACTCCACTGCTGGGTTTGCTGGGAGCTGACGCCGTCGCGCTCGCGCCGCCGGCCCCTTGAGCCGGCATCATGCGAGTCGACGGCACCTGGAACCCAGCCCCACCTGCGGCGGCCGCCGGTGGGGGCGTAGGAACCCCACCGCCCGTCGTCATCACCCGGGTCGGGGGCACGCCGCCCTCGCCCCCCGATGCAGGCCCTCCGCCGCCCATGTATCGCGTGCTCGGAACCGGAGGGCTGCTCGATGCGTCGGCAGCCGGCGGCATCTTGCTCGGCGTAGGGGTGGTTGGCTGCACGGGAGGCTGGTAGGCCCCCCCAGCCGCGGCCGCCAATTGCGGACCCAGCATCTGCTTGATGTCGGTCATGCTCGGAGGCCGATCGGCCGGCTTGATCGCCATCATTTTGTAAATGGCGTTCTCGGAGGCCTCGGAAACCGATGGATTGACGTCTCGAATGCGCACCAGGGGAGCATTGCGAATGACCCGGTCGGCAGCCTGGGGCGGCGCCGTCTTGGTCAACATGAAATACAGCGAGGCCCCCAACGCATAGATGTCGGTGCGGGCGTCGGACCGAGACATGCCGAACTGCTCGGGAGGCGCGTATTCAGGCGACCCGACCGCTCGAAACAGGGTTCGGCCCTGCTGGCCCGGATTGAGCATCTTGGCAATGCCGAAGTCGATCAACTTGATGTTGTTGTCGGTGGTCAGCATGATGTTGCTGGGTCGCAGGTCTCGGAAGATGACGGGCGGTTGGCGGGCGTGCAGGTATTCCAGCACGTCCAGCAGTTGCGACAACCATTTCAGGACGGTGCCTTCCGGCGGCAGACCGTCCATCTGGTTGACAACGTGCTCCAGCGATGTCGCATCGACGAAGTCCATGACCAGGTAGTGCTTGCCAGAGTCTTCGAAGTAGCTCCACACCTTGGGGAGGCCACTGTGATCCAGCGCCGACAGGGTGTTGAACTCACCCTTGAACTGCTGCACGGCCTTCTCATGCTGTACTGGGTCTGGAAAGACCTCGAGCATCTCCTTTACGGCCACGGTGTTACCACTGGACATGTCGACGGAGCGGTAAATGGCTCCATTACGTCCTTTGGCCACGGCCGAGTCTATACGATATCTTCCCTGGAGTACAGTTCCAGCAGGAAGAAGGGCTTCCATCAGGGTTCCCTCCTGAATTAAATTCTTTGACCTAAGTTCCTTGGAATTGCAGCAAAATCCTGCACGAGTTCTGCGATTTCATCAGGGCCCGCCGCACATGATGCGCATCCGGGGGGCCGCCATCGGGCGCCGCATGGCCCCGGACATGTCAGCCGCCGAACCAGGCCAGCCAGGTAAAGTCGACCAGGGCGTGGGTCAGGGCCGCCGCGGTCAGGTTGCCGGTGCGAAGATATACGGCACCGTAGACCGCACCCGCGCCAACGGCCAGCCCGGCGTAGGCGAACGGGTGAGGCTTGCGCAGGTGCAAGAGGCCGAACAGAAGCGATGACAGCAACACAGCCCACCCCAGCCCCCAACGTTCCGCCATCAGATTCAGGCAGATGCCCCGAAAGAAAAACTCCTCCAGCACCGCGGGGAAGAAGAAGAGACTGCAAAAAGCCCCTATGCCTTGCCACATGTCCCACGGACATGGGTGGTGCGCGGCCAGGCCGGTCCACAGCCCGACGGGCACGCCGACGAGCAGGAACGCGCCGTAGAGCGCCAAGGCGGTGAGCAGGTCGCCGCCTCGCACCGCCCAGCCGAACTCCAGACGGGGCTGTCGCGGGGTCAAGAGGAGCGCCCCCAGGGCGAGCGGCACGGCCAGCAGCAAAACGATGTACGCGGGTCCGACGGGCGGCACCGGGGTGCCCGGCCAGGGGGGGACCTGCCACATCGGAACCAGGTGGAATACGACCGGAAGCGCCGCCAGCGGCAGCAGCATGAAGTCCATCCAGCCGAAGCGACGCTCCACCGACCGCCAGCGGCGGCAGAGAAACCCCAACCCCACCAGGCCGAACAGGAACGCCCAGGCCTCCAGCAATCCGCCGACGGTCACCCGGCCGAGGATCGAAGCACAACACGTCGCCACCCCGCTGAGGGTCGCGGCCAGCCCGACCATGCGCCAGCCTTCGCCCACCCACTGTCGGAACCAGGGGAGCCCCATGCCGACATACCCCGCAATGGCCACCGAGTAGGCGACCCAGCCGGCCCAGGCGGCTGGCGAGCCGACCGGGTAGACCGCATCCCGCCACACGACAAGGACCAGCCCCCCAGCCAGGAGGCCGGCCACCCACAGCTCATTGCGAGGCAAGCGCGCTTCCGCTAACATGGGTGCACCATGTTCAAGAAACTCGTCCTTCCCCTTCTCTGCTTGCTGGCCACCCGACCCGGCCTGGCCGACCCGCGCATCTTTGCCAGCGCCGATCAAACGTTCATCAGCCAGGATACCCTGCTGGCCAGACTCTCTGGCTTGGACGTGGTCATGGTGGGTGAGGCCCACGACAATGCCCCATGCCACGCTTTTGAGCTGGCCCTGCTGGAGGGCCTGACCGAGCGTCGGCCGGCCCTGACCCTGGGCCTCGAGATGTTCGAGAGAGACGTCCAACCGGTGCTGGATGGTTACACGGCCGGGACCACCACCGAGGCGGAGTTCGCGGCCGCCAGCCGGCCCTGGCCCAACTACGCGACCGATTACCGTCCTCTGGTGGAGTGGGCTCGTCAGCACCACGAGGTGGTCCTGGCCACCGACGTTCCCCGTAGCCTGGCCGCGACCGTCGCCCATGCCGGGCTGCAGGCGCTCCGCCAGGTTCCTCCCCATGTCATGCGTTACTTTGCCCGCCACGTCGATGCCCCGGACGACCGGTACTATAGCCTTTTCCAGGACGCCATGGGCCAGCATGGGGGCGGCGACGCCGCATTATTCTACCAGGCGCAGTGCCTGAAAGACGATACCATGGCCGAGAGCATGGCCGACTTCCTCGATCAGATGGCGCCGGATCGGCCGTTCATGCTCCACATCAACGGGGCCTTCCATACCGATTTCGGGCTTGGCACGGCCGCCCGACTCCGTACCCGAGAGCCGGCCCTCAAGACCGCCGTCGTCAGCCTCATACCGGTCGATGATCCGAACACCACGGATGCGGCGCTCTATGCAGCGCGCGGCGACTACGTCGTGCTGGTCGGGCGGTGACCATCGGCCCGTAGGAGGGCCTGCCGCAAGCCGGCGATGCCGTCGACGAGCACCGCCTCGTCCAGCCCGGCGAACCCCAGCACCAGACCAGCTCGGGGCAGTGGGCGCATGGCATAGGCCGACAGGCCGATGGCCTCGATGTGCATGCGGGCCGCCTCCCGGCTGGCCGACGCCTCGGAGATATGCGGTGCGAGCCATCCGACGACGTGCATGCCCGCTTCGGCCTCCTCCACTTCGAGCAAGCCGTCCAGTTCAC
>DASYBA010000570.1:0-2851 GCA_036501005.1 Candidatus Xenobia bacterium
GCCGCGCCCCAACACACTCTCCGGGTCCAGGGCGGTCAGCTTGGCCACCCCTCGATCCAGGCGTTGCCGGCGCATCAACAAGGTTCGCTCCCAGGCGCGCCAGAGACGGGCATGAACATCATCCAGGCGCTGCCGGCGGGACTCCAGCAGCCGATCGGGGTAACGCAGGGCGGGCGACCCGAGCGCGGCCTTGAGGCGGGCCTGGTCTCGCTGCAGGCGCCGTTTGAGCGCGCCCCCCAGGCGGCGCTCCAAATCGACCAGGCGGCGCTGCAGCTCGACCTGGTCGGGCACGACCTGCGTGGCGGCCGCCGTCGGCGTGGGGGCCCGCACATCGGCCACCAGGTCGAGAATGGTGAAATCGCTCTCATGGCCGACGGCCGATACGACTGGAATGGTGCAGGATGACACGGCACGGGCCAGCCCCTCGTGGTTGAAGGCGTTGAGCTCTTCGAACGAGCCGCCGCCCCGCCCCATGACGATGACGTCCGGCTTGAACTTCACCAGGCGGTGGAGCGCCCCGATGAGCGAGTAGGGCGCCTCGTCTCCCTGCACGACGGCCGGGGCCAACAACACCTTGACGCCCGGACAGCGTTGTCGCAGTATGCGAATCATGTCTTGCACGGCGGCCCCGGTGGGTGAGGTGACCAACCCCACCAGGCGAGGAAACGCCGGCAGCGGCTGCTTACGGTCATCGTCGAAGAGGCCCTCGGCGGCCAGCTTTTCTTTGAGGCGGAGAAACTGGGCATACAGGTCTCCCCCGCCGTCAGACCGCAGCTCCTCGACCATGAGCTGGTAGCGGCCGGCAGCGTCGTAGATGGTCACCCGGCCAATCGCGACCACGCGAGTGCCATTCTGCGGGCGCACGGGCGTGACCGCCATCTTGCTGGACCACATGACCGCGTTCATCTGGCAGCGGCCGTCCTTCAGCACGAAGTAGGCGTGTCCCCCGGCCCCCCCGGTACTGAGGTTGGAGATTTCCCCGCGGATGGCCAGGCGAGCTAGCGTCGGATCGGCGTTGAACAGAACCTTGATGTGGCCGGTGATCTCCGAGACGCTCCAGACTTTCATGCCGCGCCCGCTTCGGCGGTACAGCCACTGACCCTGCCTTCAGGACTCCGACGGCGGCGGGAGCACATGTTCGACACGGGCGGGGTCGCCGCGGCGGGCACAGGCCGCTGCTCTCCGGACAGGGGCAAAGCGGAGGCAGCACTAATCCTCACCAACATGGACAACCAACAAATCCTCGCCGCCATAAAGCGCCGCTTGGGCGCCTCCGGTGGTTTTGCCGAGGTTTCCGGCATGTTCTTCGGGGTGATCTTCAGCCTGGCGGGCAACGCGGTCATCTGGACTGGGCTCTATGCGCTGGTGGTTTGGAAGCTATCCTACGGGCACGACCACTCCTTTGCAGACCACCCGGTGGGCGCTCACCCGTTGGGCTATGGCCATGGCCTGTCCTTCGACGTGACCACTGGCGTCCTCGTCGTCCTGGGCACCCTGCTCAGCATGGTGGGCGCCAAAGCGGGGCGATCCCAGGCCATTGGCCGCACGGTGGGCCAGATGGAAGACTCGAGGAAATGGTTCAATCGCGGCGAGAACGAGGTCGCCCTGGGCTGGCTGGGCTCCATCCTGGACTTTCTCGGCGGCAGTCTGGTGGGGTGTGTCGAATACTTCCTGCATGGCCCCCTCCTGACCCGCAACCAATGCGTGATCGCTACCGGCGTGGTCTCCTGCTGCCTGCAGCAGCCCGGCGAGAACCTCAACGCCGTGCACGACAGCATCATGCACGCGGACCGGACCCTGACTGAAGTGGACTTTGAACGCACCCTGTCGGTGCTGCGGGGCAAGGGCATCATCGCAGGGCAGAGCCATCTGACCTTGATCCCGGAGTTCCACCGGGAACTGAACGGTTAGGCAGGTCGCCGAGGCCGCGTGACCACCCTGCCCCTCGGCTACGGACTCGTGGTGCTGGCGCTGGGCTTGCTCTGCGGGGGGGTCGATAGCCGCCGACTGCACAGTCTCGACGTGCGGGAAGTGGGTCACCGGGCGCCTTACCTGTACGTCATCGTGCCGCTCAGCCTGCTGGCACTGGCTGGCGACATTCTGCTGCAACGCGATCCGACATGGCAGTGGCGCGTGCCGGATTGGTTGCTGGTCTACTACGTGCCTCTGTCTCGGGGCATGGTCGTGTTGAACCTGGCGTACATGGTCGGTCTCTCGAGCGGCCTGACCTTTCGCACCGGTCATGCGGGGCGATGGACGGTCCTGGTGGCTGGTGTTCTGTCTCTGGCTGCCAGCCTTCTATTCCAATACGAATACAGCCGTCCAATATCGGTGGGCCCTCCCCGTACCCTCGACGGCGTGGTCTTGCAGACCAACGAGAGCACGTGCGGTGCGGCGGCCGCGGCCAGCATCGCCAACTGGCTGGGCAGGTCGGAGACGGAGGCCGACATGGTGCGGATCATGGGCACCACCGCTCTGGGGACGTCTCCGGCCCAGGTGCTGTACGGCCTGCGCCGTATCGGATTGAGGGCGCACGTCGTGACGAGCGGCAACGTCATGAAGCTGCATCCGCCGGCCATTCTTTTCGTGGCGTCGAGCTCCCTGGGTGCGGAGGCCCACGCCGTGGCGTTGGTGGGGTTCCAGGAACGGGTAGGGCTGGTGCTAGATCCGTCTATCGGGCGCCGTTTCATCTACGCGGGGGCCCTCAACTACCTGTGGCGGGGGCACGCCATCGAGGTCAGTCGCTGAACAGAGATGCCTCCCGTCGAGTGGGTGTAGCCCGCCGCGCAGGGCGCGGAATCGTGGGTCGCCTCGCCCTCTCCTCTCGCTGCCATGTTGGGCATCTTGTGCA
>DASYBA010000571.1:0-3934 GCA_036501005.1 Candidatus Xenobia bacterium
TGTACTGGTAGGCGTGATTGTTGGCATCAGCGCGGGTGGTGAACAAGTGGTTCGACGGCGTGGCGTACGTATAGGTCTCGACGCATCCACCGGGCATCGCGATGGCGGTCAAGTTCTGATTGATGGTATCATAGGACATCATGGCGGTGTTCGTGTTCGGGTCGGTAACGGACGTCAACAGCGACCCAGAGTACGCGAGGGTGATGTAGCGTCCCATCGGTTCTGTGATTTGGGTGAGATTGGACCCCGTCCAGGTCAGGGTGGTGATGTTTCCGTGAGTATCCGCCAGCGCAATCATGCGGCCGGTGCTATCGAATTCATAATAGTTGCCCGCTGGGAAGGTCATCAGCCAGTTCGACCCGGACGGCGAGAGCGTGGCATTGTAGAAGTAGGAGGTGCTGGTGTTCAGCTCCCACACGCTGCCGCTCAGGTTCCAGTTGTACTGGCGTCCGTCCCGGTCAGTAAACGTAATGGCGGTGACCGGAGAGCCCATGAACACCAGGTTCGCCATGTAGTTGTGGCGCCACTTGTTGCCCATGGCCCCCAGCACCGTATCGGTTGAGTTGTAGTAGAGGATGAGGTCCAGAGGTTCTCCAATCGTCGGCACCGATACCAGGGTAACACCCCGGAAAAGGTTGCCATTGGCCAGGCGGATGACGTCGCCGCCCTGACAGCCTCCCGCGATGACCTGATAGCCGTCGATGGTGGCTGGCGCCGGAAACGCATTCTGGATGGTGCTCACGAACTTTCCTCCGATTGAGCTAGATGTGGCTTGCGCGGCCTCCGGCCGGCAGGCCTCGGGTACCAGACAATCCAGGCGATCCACCTGGTGCTGGCGTCCCCGCTCCCACAGGGCTTCCCCCCGGATGGCCGGGCCCGCCATGGCCGCTCTGGGCAGGACAACCGCACTGGTTGGGCGTGGGCGGACTGACGCACAAGTAGCAGTTCAGCTCCGCGCAGGTCATGCAGTTCATAGCCTCATTCCCGCTGCCACTCATGCGGCCGCGCTGAGAGGTGGGACAGAACGGCATCGGCATGTTGCCAGGCCCTCCGCCGGCCCCTCCACCGCCACCGCCACCCCCGCCGGAGCCGCCTCCACCTCCGCCCCCTCCACCGCCCCCGCCGCCCGAGCCGGAGGAGCCTGAGCCGCCATTCCCGCACGGCGGCGACGGGCACGTGACGGCGCCCCCCCCGGGGCCCCCGGAACCGCCGCCCGAGCCGCCCTGGGTCCCGTACATGAACTGGGCTCCTTGCGGGTTGGCGTGGGTCTGCGCGTTCATGCTGTTCTCCGAGGTATGGAGCAGAAAACCGCAGGTGCCGGCTGGGGCCGGGGCCGAGAGAAAGTTGCGCATGAAAGGCCTCCCTTATTGGGTATAGAGAGCTGTCAACGGGCTGGAACGGCTACGGTTCAGGATCCGCAGAAAGGCCGGGTTGCCCTCGGCCATCAAGGTGTCGTAGATGTGCACCACGGCTCGGTGATGCGCCCGGGTCGTGACGCAATAACCTGGGGTCGTGCCGGTCTTGAAGTCGCCGCCCTGCTCCAGGACGACAGCTCGGCACCCGCCGCCGCAGACCTGGCGGGCCGAGCACTGGTCGCAGCCCAGCAGGCGGCTCGAAGCCAGGTGAAGGTAACGGGACCGGTCCCCCCGCAAGGCGTCGTCGGACACATGGCCCAGGGCGTCCTGTCGACGATGAATGAAGCGGTGGCAGGGGAGCACCTGGCCGTTGGGGGCTACCCCCAGCAGCGAGGTTCCGACCCCGCAGGGACGGGCCGGACGAGGAGCTCCGTGCTGAGCCGCATGCCATGAGGCCAGCAGGAGATGCGTGATTTCGAGCGGGAGGATGGTGCCCCGGCGGGCCTCTTCGATATACCAGTCGGCCAGGGCCTGGTAAGACTCCTCCAGAGCCGCCTCATGGGTCTCCCACGGCACCTCTTCCACCGGGCAAAGCGCCACCGATGGGGCTCCCAGCTCGAGAGCGTGTCGAACGTTCGACACCAGGTCCAGGCTGCCGGGGTGAAACGTCATGCGAACCACAGCCTCGTGCGTCCAGGAGACCAGTCGGGGCAGGTTGCGGGCCACCACCGGGTACGAGTCTCGGCCGGAGGCCAGGGGTCGGGAGCGGCTTGCCACGAGGTCCCCGTCCAGGCTGATGAGAAGCGACATATGGGCGTCCTTCACCACCCGTTCCACCTCTGGGGTGGCAATCACACCGCTGGTGGTGGCAGTGAAGACCGGGGTTTTGTAGACGTTGGGTCGGGGGTGTCGGGCCTCATTGACGATTTGCGACATGCGTTCGATACATAGGAACGGTTCGCCGCCAAAGAAACAGATGTTGACGTGGTAGTGCGGCCCCGATACCTGGTGCGACATGGCGAAGTCGACAAAGCGGCTAGCCGTAGAGGCGCTCATATCGTCGTCCTCCTTACGCACGAAGCAGTATTCGCACCTCAATGGACAACGCAAGGTCAGGAAGACCATGTAGGTGGCCGGAAAGGGGGAAACGGGCGTTGCTACAGGGCTCATACGGGGTGCTCCTGACTGCTCAATAGACCGGCATGCGATATACGGTTGACCGCATTCACGACGGCCTGCTGCAGGGCCTGGACCGTCATGTCGGCGTGGTCTCGGCGGTTGGGCGGGAGCCCGCCGAGGGCTTCCAACACGGCCGTGGGGGCCAGATGTTGGACCTCGGCCATGCTCCGTCCCACCGCCCACTCGCACACCCAGCTACCGCACGCAATGGCCGGTACGCAACCGTAGGTTCCGAAGGATGCCTCGGCCACGTGCCCCTCCCGTAGTCCGACCTGGATGCGGACAAAGCGGGTCGTGTCTTGCCCACGCACCCATGCGGTGCCGTCTGGAAAGGGCAGCGGCACGGCATGGCGGGGGTGTCGGAAATGGTCCATCACGGTGTCGGAGAACTCCCTGGCCATTCGTTACAGCAGGTTCCACTGGACTCCGTTGTACACCAGCCGAGCCACGGCATAGTTGGTGGACAGCACGACGCTGGTGCTGCCATCGATGGTGCCGCTGGCTGGCGTAATGGTGATGTTGTTGGTGGCGGCGTCGCCCTTGCCGTCCTTGATCACGAGGGCCATGCCCTGCGGGGGCGTCGAGGGCAGGTTCACCGCGGTGGCGCTCCCGGTCACCTTGTTCACCACGATGATGTAGTCGCTGGTGGTGGCAGAGTACGTGGTGCCGCTGGGCATCACGCTGACCTTCACCTGCTGGCCGCCGCCCGGACTGACCACGAAAACCGGGTTGTTACCCGGATCATGCACCTCTAGCAAGTTCGCCGCGGCCGGCGTGGTCAGGGGCAGGTTGTATTTGTTGGCCAGCCAGGCTTCGACATTCGAACGTTCGGTATTGCTCAACTGGCGGTTGTAGATAATGACTTCGGCGATGTCGCCGTACCACACCCAGGTCGCCTGGCCATCCCATTTCGTGATCTGGTTCACGTTCGTGTTGCCGGCGCAAACCAGCGACACGATACCCCACGGCCCCTGGGGGAACTTTGTCGTGGTGGGCGAGGCAATCTGGGTACCGTTAAGGCAGGTCACGCCGTTCAAGATGTTGGCGTTGGTGCCTGTGTTCCAGTATTCGCCATTGCTTCCCCGCTGGTAATCGGCGTAGCTGGCGTGGCCCAGGAAGCTTCGATTGGCCGGCGTCGAGGGGACCTCCCGGCAGACCCAGAACACGGTCTGCGCCGTGGTGATGGCCGTCCCCAGGCTCATGGTGTCGTCGGTGCCGTCGAACGTCACGATGGGGTAACCGTTGAGCCGAGCCGTGTGGTAGGTGGGGGCGGTCGTCGACGCGGTGGCGTTGTTTCCCACCGAACTGGAGTCCGGCCAGGTCGTGACGGACGCCCCGTCCGACAAACCTGTGATGGCGCTGGCTGCCCACCATCCAATCAGGCCCGACAGGGTACTGGG
>DASYBA010000572.1:0-4746 GCA_036501005.1 Candidatus Xenobia bacterium
CGGATTGACCCGCATGGATGCGTACACCGCGCGCCAGTTGCTGGCCGAGTCCGACGACCAGAAAAAGGCCTTTTCCGATGCCCGTCGCAATGTGGCCCAGAGCGTGGTGGAGGCCTCCCGCAACATCCACTTTGGCGAAGCGGAGTCGGTTCCGCTCCGACGCATGCTGTACGTTCTGCCTTCCTATCAGGCGGCCGTTACCCAGGCCCTGCAAGCGAAGGACGCGGCCGATACGAAGACCATGGTGAGCCGGGGTCTGGAGGCCCACGGGTATATGGAGGATGTCCTCCTGCCAGCCGCCGACGACCTGGACGAAGCCAACGCGACGGCTCTCAACGGGGCCTACATCGACCAGACGGACGCCGCCGGGCGCATCGATACCCAGGTGACCGTGGCGGCGGCCTTGTTGCTGGCCTGCTTGATCGCGGCGCAGAGCTATCTGCTGAAGAAGTTCAATCGCCTGCTGAACCCCTGGCTGCTGGCCGCGACCTTTTTGATGGTCGGCACCATGCTGTATGCCCGCCATCAGTTTGCGGCGGTGACCAGCAACCTGGCCGTGGCCAAGGAAAGCGCGCTGCCCCGAGTGCACACCTCGTGGCGGGCCCAGGCGAGGGTGGAAGAAGCCGTGGCGACGGGTCTCTATCGGCAACTGCCCGGGGCCGACTCGGAGGTCCTGCGGGCCGAGCAGCAGGTGGCTGAAGACCGGGTGCTGACCGTGCCGGCGTCTCTCTCGATGGAGTCTTTCGCGAGTCAGGTGGAGGGTGGACATCCCTCCCCGGAACCGGCCGGCTACCTGGCGTCGTTGGTCCAGCAAGCCGGTCCGGTGGACGATCGGGCGTCCGTGGCGGCCACCATTCGAGCCCTGTCTGCCCTGCACGGCAGTTCCAGGACCCTGGGGGGGGCCACCAAAGCCATGGACAGTGTGCTCAGCCATCTGCAGGCAGTGCAGCAGGCCAACCAGGCGTCTTTCGATGAACACTCGACGGCCGCTCTCGCCGCGCTGAGCGTGGTGCAACCGTTGGCGGTCGGGGGAGGCCTGGTCGGCATGCTTTTGATCGTGCTGGGCATTCGACTACGATGGAACGAATACGCTTGATTCGCAAGCTGATGGCTTTGCTGGTGTTGCTGCTCGTGCCGGGCTGTTCTCCCTCCGTGCAGCCGGACCGGGTGCACCTGCCGGCCGGCACGGTTCGACTCGACGGGGATCCGTGGGCCGGTTATGCCTACTTCCGGGATCCGAGGTTTCTCCAGCCGGGTGTCGACTACAAGTACGACACGGAGTTGGATCAGGCGATTCGCGCCCGCAAGATGGTGGAGGGCGAGATCAACTTCCTGGTCACGACCATCGACCAGGTCCAGGCCAACCGTCCCAACGGCCGCATTGTCGGGGTGATCGACGAGAGCCTGGGGGCCGACGCGTTGGTCCTGAATACGAAGAAGCATGGCTACCTGACACGCGTCGACGCCCTGCCGCGCCTGGTCGAGGAATGTCGGCAGGAGGGTCGAAAGCCAGTCCTGGCCTATACCGGCAACAGCCCGTCCGATTTTCTCCTGCGCAAGCTGTCCAATACGAGGGAAGAGTTGCGATTGTTGGATTACGAGCTGAAATCCGTCGATCAAAGCTCGACAGCCTACAAGATGCTGCAAGACAATACGGCCGACGTGGCGGTCTTGTGGGAGCCCGACACGACGGCGGCGGCCAAGGCCGGCTACACGGTGGCCCTCAGCAGCAAGGACGTACCGCACTCCATTGTCGACGTGCTGGTGGCGTCCAACCGAGTGGTCGCGGAGCAACCGTCGCTGGTGCAGAAAGTGGTGGATGGCCTGTACAAGGCTCGCCGCGACGCCCTGGCCGATCCGGCCGCGTTCACGGCCTATATCGCCAAGGACGGGCAGTTGGAGAACGAACAGGCCGCCCAACTGCTCAAGGGCATCCACCTGTTCGATCTCAGAGAAGCGAATGATTTCATGAACAAGACGACCGCCCCGCTCGACCAGACGCCGGCTTTTGAGGCGCTCGAATCCATCAGCGCCCTGCTCAGCCTGAACGACCCCACGATCGTGGCCAGTCCAGACCTCCTGGACGGCCGTTTCGTGGCCGCCCATCCGTAAATGCTGCACGACCTCGACAGCGATACCGGTCTTCAGGCTCCCAATTACAGCGGCATCATTCCGTCGGTGGCGCATGCCCAGGGGCACCACCACATCACCGAGCGCCTCTATCGAGTCCCGGATGGCGTGCTGCAGCCCGAGCTGCACAGCCCGTCGGCGATGCCGCTGGCCCAGGTCGCCCACGATCAGTTGCGGGCCCACGTGCTGGGAGACTACTACCCCTGCCTGGGGGCGCGGGCCGCCTTCGCCCATGGATCGTATCGATTCGGATTCTATCGAGATCTGGGCCGTGCGGCCTCGGCCCGGGCGCACGCCGTCGATCTGCGGCGCTTTGTCGATGAATACCACCAGATGGGCGACTTCGCGACGTTCGTGGCGCTTTTCAAGAACCCGCAAGTCACCACCGAAGCCCGTTTTGAGAAGCTCTTGTGGAAGCATCTGCAATTGCTCCACCAACGCGACGGCCTGGTCTGGGATGCGCACTACGAACCGGATCCGGAGGACCCGCATTTTGCTTTCAGCTTTGCCGGCTGTGCCATGTTCGTGGTGGGCATGCACGCGGGCGCTTCCCGGTTTTCGCGACGCCTGGCGTTTCCGGGTCTTATTTTCAACCCCGAGGCGCAGATCCGCCGCCTCAAGGAGCAAGGCATCTTTCCGAAATTTGCAGATCAGGTGCGGGCTCGCGATACGCGCTACCAGGGCACGACGAATCCGTCCATACCGACCACCGCCGCATCGATCGAGAGCGAAGCGCGGGTCTACTCCGGCAAGGCCCACCCGCCTGGGACCGCCGCTGCCTGTCCGTTTCACCCCCGTCCGGAGGTCGTTGAAAGTCATCATCGATCGGACGAGACCCATCCATCGTCTTGAACATCAAAAGGAGCACGCTATGACTCGCTTGACTCGTCAATGGCTATTGGGAGCTCTGGGCCTCGGCGCCCTGGCGCTGGTAGGCTGCAATCCGCCTTCGGGCGGCTCTGCCCCCGCCACCTCGGGGAGCGGGGGCGGCAAGACCTCGTTCAAGCTGGCAGTCTCCATCTATGCCGGCTGGATGCCATGGTACTATGCGAATGAAAACCAGGTCATCAAGCAGTTCGGCGACAAGTACGGGGTCGACGTCCAGGTGCAGTACATGGACTACCCGGCCTCCCTCGATGCCTACGTGGCGGGCAAAGTCGACGCCGTAGTGCTGACCAACATGGAGGCCCTGGACATGCCGGCTGCGGCCGGTGTCGATACGACTGTCGTGGAGGTGGGCGACTACAGCAACGGCAACGACGCCGTGCTGGTCCGTGACAACCTGACCTTGGACAAGCTGAAGGGACAGAGCGTCTACCTGGTCGAGAAGACCTGCTCCCAGTACCTCCTCGAACGCGCCCTGACGAGTCAGAAACTCAAGGAGAGCGACGTTCAAATCGTCAACGTATCGGATTCCGACATCGCCTCCTCGTTCCTGGCCAATCGATCGCAGAAGGCCGTGGTGACCTGGAACCCGATGGTGCTCGAGATTGAAAAGACCAAGGGGGTCAAGAGAATCTATGACTCCTCTCAGGTGCCCGGCGAGATCCAGGATCTGCTGGTCGTCAACACGGGGGTCGTCAAGAAGAGTCCGGAGTTCGTTCGCACCCTGGTAGGCGCGTGGTATCAGACCCTGGGGCTCATGACCAAAGGGGGCGACGCCCAGGAAGCCGCGCTCAAGAAGATGGCCGACCTGGCGCATTGCAGCGTCGACGACTACAAGGCGCAACTCAAGACGACTGCCATGTTCTATACCCCGAAGGATGCGCTGGCTTTCGCCAACTCGGCCGACCTCAAGACCCACAACGACCTGGTGCGCCACTTCTGCTTCGACCATGGCCTGTTGGGCAACAACGCCAAATCGGTCGACGCGGTCGGCATATCGTATCCGGACGGCACCATTCAGGGCGATGCCAACAATGTGAAACTGCGCTACGTGACTCAGTTCATGGATGAAGCCGCGAGCGGGAAGATCAGCCTCTAATGCTGCGGACGGACGCCCGGGTCTCGCGACAGGCCCGTTGGGTCATGGGCGCCATTCCGTTTCTCATTCTCGTCTTGACCTATCTGTGGGGGGCCCAGCACCTGCGGGCGCTGCAGAACGACGACCAGGGCCAGGGCACGGTATCGGTCAAGCTCATGCCGTTGCCGTCCGACATGTGGGAGGGCATCCAATCCGTCGTGAAGCCCAACGACAAGGGCGATCGGACCATCGTGTTGGATACCTGGGCGTCGATGCGGCGCTTCGCCGTCGGCATGGCGATCGTGGCGCTCGGCATCGTGGTGGGACTCTACATGGGCACGTTTCCCGTGATAGAGGCTTTTTTGCACGACTTTTTCGTCTTTGTCGACAAGGTCCCACCCCTTTTGCTGTTGCCGATTCTCTTCTTGGTGTTCGACGTGGGTGAGTTGTCGAAGGTGGCGCTGGTGGTGATCGGCGTGATGCCGGGCGTGGTCCTGGACGCCTATGCCCGGGCCAAGGAGATCTCTCGGGAGCAGTTCTACAAAGCCCAGACGCTGGGGGCGTCGGAGATGGAAATTCCCTGGAGCATCGTCCTGCCGCAGATCCTTCCGAAGATGCTGGGCACCCTCCGACTCAACTTCAAGGCCGCCTGG
>DASYBA010000573.1:0-5935 GCA_036501005.1 Candidatus Xenobia bacterium
GGTGGTGGCGTTGATGGCCGGGGGCCACGTGCTGGTCGAGGACGTGCCTGGGGTGGGCAAGACGACCCTGGCCAAGGCCCTGGCGCAAAGCATCAAGGGCGAGTTTCGCCGCGTCCAGTTCACGCCGGACCTCCTGCCCACCGACATCCTCGGGCTCTCCGTGTACCGCCAGGAGAGCGGGCAGTTCGAGTTCAAGCCCGGCCCGGTTTTCGCCAACGTGCTGCTGGCCGATGAGATCAATCGGGCCTCGCCGCGCACCCAGTCCAGCCTGCTCGAGGCCATGAACGAGGCGCAGGCCACGGTCGACGGCACGACCCACCCGCTGCCTCGGCCCTTCTTCGTCATCGCCACCCAGAACCCGGTCGAGTACCAGGGCACCTACCCCTTGCCGGAAGCCCAGTTGGACCGCTTCGCCATCCAGCTCGAGCTGGGCTATCCGACGCCCGAGGTCGAGATGGACGTCCTCTACGACCAGGCCGAGACCCATCCGCTGGCGACCTTGCCCAGCGTCACGACGTGCGAGGCCCTGCTGGACCTGCAGCACGCGGTGCGCCAGGTGCGAGTCGAGAAAGTAGTGGCCGGCTACATCGTCGAGCTGGTGAACCGCACCCGCACCCATCCGTCGCTGGCTTTGGGGGTGAGCCCTCGCGGCTCACTGACCCTCTTCCGCCTGGCGCAGGCCGGCGCCCTGCTGCGAGGCCGGGACTACTGTATGCCCGACGACGTCAAGGACATGGCCGTGCTGACCCTCGCCCATCGCGTGACACTGGACGTCAAGGCCCGCTATGCCGGGACCTTGCGGGCTGACGTCATCCGCGAAGTGCTCGCCTCGACTCGCGTTCCCACCTGACATGCAGTTTCTGCCCCACCTGCGTGGCACCATGCGGCGCCGCCTGTCCAGCGGCGGCCAGGTTCTCGTGGCGGCCGGCCTGGTGGCCGGGGCGATCGGGTTGGATCCCGCCAACACCCAGGTGCACCTCGTCTTCACCAGCATGCTGGGGCTCTTTGCGGGCAGCTTGCTGGTCGGGTTCTGGCGGCGCCCCCGACGGAGGCACACCTCGTTCACCTGGCACGTGCCTGGCCGGGTCGTCTGCCACGGCCGCCTTCCGCTCACCCTGCGAGTCACCAACCGCGACCGCAAGCCATGGTGGGACGTGGAGGTCGCCCTGGTCGAAAGGCCCCCCACCCTTCGTCTCACCGAGCCGCTCTACGAGCGGGTGGCGTGGCTGCCCCCGGGCGAGACCATGACGTGGCAGCGCAGCCTCGAAGCCACCCGCCGGGGAAGCTATCGGGTACACGCCCCCATCGTATCGACCGTCTTCCCTTTCGGACTGGTCCGGTGGGGGTTCATGCCAGACGAGGGGCGTACCGTCCTGGTGACGCCGGTGGTGCACCCGGTCCGATCTCTCGACATGGCGCCCGGCATGCGATACCAGGCCGGCGGCATTCCCCTGGCGTCGGCGGTGGGCGAATCGATGGAGCTGCTGGGCGTGCGAGAGTATCGGCCGGGCGACGCGATACGAAAGATTCACTGGAAGCTGTGGGCGCGGCGGGGCAAACCGGTGGTGCGGGAGTATCAGCAGGAATTCTACTCCCGGGTGGCGCTCATTGTCGATACGTTCGTGCCGCGCCGCCCCACTCGGCGCCACTCGGAACGGTTCGAGGCGGCGGTGTCGGCGGCCGCCTCCCTGGCCAACGCCATCTCGCTGCAGGATTCGATACTGGACATCTTCGCGGCGGGGCCGGAGATCTATTTCCTGACGGTGGGGCGCCAGCTCGGCTTCCTGCAGAACGTCATGGACGTGCTGGCCTGCGTGGAGCCTTGCCGGGAGCCCCCCTTCGAGAAATTGAAGGCCGTCATCGGAGAGCACCTCATCCGGGTCACCGCCGTCCTGGTCGTCCTCATGGACCTGGATGCCGACCGGCTGGCCTTCTTGCGGGCCATCCACCAGACCGGCGTCTGGCTCAAGGTGCTGGTGGTGCGGGAGGAGCCGCCTACCTTGCCGCCCGCCGATCACCCGGACGTGTTGGAGCACTGGAAGCAGATTCGTCCTTCGGCGTTGGCCGCCGATCTGCTGGAGACATGACCGGCGCGCCCTCGCAGGTCATGATGCTGGCGGTGCTGGCCGCCATGTGGGGGGCGGGCGGCAACAAGGCCGTCGTGATTGGGGCCGGCGCCTGCCTCCTGCTGGCGCGCTGGGTGCCGTGGCGCTACCAGCCCGGGCGACGGTTGGGGGAGTGGCTGTACTTCCTCATCGCCATTCCCTTCGTCGTCGTCGCCCTGAGCCAGCGGCACCAGTCGGCCAGCGAGCTCCTCATGAGCCACAGCTTCACCCTGCTGGCCACCGACTACCTGCTGTGCCTGGCCATCCAGGAACTGTATCGAAAGCCGGGCCCTCGCCAGACGCTGGTGGTGCACATGGCCCTTCTGGGGGTGCTGTTCCATGCTGGCATGTCGTATGAGCTGAAGGCCTATCCGGCCGTCGTGGCGGTCTACATCGCGGCGGCCGTGTGCTGGTTTCTGCAGTCGACCCAGCGGGGGGTTCCGGTGCCGTGGAGTCAGCGGGTGCGCCTGCTGTTTCCGTACCTCGTGGCGGTATCGGCCGCCGTATCGGTGGCCGGTTCGCTGTTTCTCTACCTGCCCAAGGCTGAGCGCCAAACCACCGACCTGTACACCCGCATCATGTTCGGCACCGGCCTGACCTTGATGGGACCGCTGCGAGACTCCGAGTTGGGCAGCCTGACGCCCATGTTCGGATCGTCGACCATCATGGCTCGCTGGGAGGGGCCCAACCCACAATATCTGCGGGCCCACGTCATGATGACGTACGGCCACAACCGCTGGGACCCGGGCAAGGACTGGCCGCTGGTCTCGCTGGTGCACGCCACCACCCGCACGCCCTTGATGGGAGACGTGCCCACGTACTGCTTCAAGGACCGGGTTCCCAAGGGAGACGCCGTGGTCGGAGATCTGCTGCAGGACCGCTCCGAGGTCCTTTTGGCCCCCTATGGGACGTGGGCAGTGCAGAGTTCGATAGGCGAGGTTCGCTCTGATCCGCTCGGGGTCATTCACGGCAACCACATGGGCATCTCGCTGGAAATGCCGTTGGCCTGGTACCCCGCCAACCCCGAGGACCTGACCGGGAAGACCGCGGACGATCCCGACTACCTGGACGTGCCCCACGAGATGCGAGGCGAGATCACCGATCTGGCCAAGGTCGTCACGAAGGGGCGTCACGAGCCGATCGGGCAGTGCGACGCCATCATGAAGTGGCTGCAGTCGAACTGCAGCTACGTGTTGTCGCCGCCGCCCGGGCCAGAATCCGACAGACTCGAGACGTTTCTCTTTCGAAATCATCAGGGGTATTGCGAATATTTTGCCACCTCCATGGCGCTCTTGTTGCGGACCCTGGGGGTGCGAACCCGCTACGTCCTGGGGTACATGGTGCGGGAGAAGAACAGCATTGGCGGGTACTGGGTGGTGCGGGCCCGCGACGCCCACGCCTGGGTCGAGGTGTACCTGCCGGGCAAAGGCTGGACGACCTGGGACCCCACCCCGCCCGACGAACTGGCCGCCATGGCGCAGTCGGCCGCGAGCACGGCCTGGTTCAGCCAGCTTCTCGATCAATACGGCCTCTGGTTCACCCGCTTCTGGGCCCTCATCCACAGCGGCAACTGGAAGCAGTTCCTGCGCAGCGTGCTGTCCTGGTTGCGGCAAGTCATCGTGCACGAGGGCAGCACCGGCGGGTGGGCGGGGGCGCTGTTTCTGCTCGGCTACGGGGGGTGGAGGGCTCGGCAAGGTCGATGGCGGTGGACTCGTCGGCGACCGGCGCGCCAGACCGTTGACGCCTCGGTGCGATTCCTGCAGGGGGCCCTCGGCCGGGTGGAGCGACGTCTGGCCCGGACGGGGCACGTGCGAGAAGGGCATGAGACCCTGGTCGAATTTGCTGGGCGGGCCCAAGACGAGGTCCTCAACCGCCTGGTGGCGGTGTATTGCGATGTCCGATACGGTGCGGTACCGCTGACGGCCGAGGCGAAGGCCAACCTGGAACGCATGCGATGACGACCGAGCGGTTCATGCGAGAGTGGGAGCACTACGCCGACCACCAATACTATTCGACCATGGCCGAGGAGCAGGCTCGGATTGACGCGTTCGTGCTGGAGTTTCTCCATGCGTTCAGCCAGCCCGAGTATGTCATACCTCCCGAATATCGGATGACGTTCATCCAGCTCAACCCTCTCATCTCCAACGTGGTGGCGATGTCCTGTGTCGGCACGACGGATGCCTGGCTGGCCGTGGTGGGACGGCAGCGGGACAACCTGGCGAAGATCTTGACCCTGTATTCTGCCCGCAACACCACGTGGATCGACCCGGCGCATCTCTTCGCCGCCAATCCGACCGCCGCTTCGCTGTGGTACTGCCAGTATCTGCGAACGTTTCCATCCAGCCTGTGCGATAAAGATGCGGCCGACCGGCTGGTGCGGGTCGTGCGGCACGTCGACCCCCGCTGGAAGGCGCCGCACGCCCTGGCGGAGATCTACTTCGGCGCGACGTATATCGATGGAGAATCGGAACGGGCGTTCAAGACCCATCTGAACGGCCTGGTCGGTCGCCAGGTTTCCGTGTGCGAGAGCGTCAACCCCCGCCGCATCGGGGTCTGTACCGCCTTCTGGTATCGGGAGCACTCCGCATGCCGGATTCAATACGACTTCGTGGCGTCGCTTCAGGCCGACTATGAGCTGGTGCTGGTCCAGTTGGAGGGCCCCCCCGAGGCGGACATCGACACCCGCATCTTCCGCGAGGTGGTGAAGGACCCCGCTGGGTGCCGCATGCTGTACTTTCCCGACGTGGGCATGACGGCGGAGAGCGTGGTGATGGCCAACCGCCGATCGACGCCCATCCAGGTCACGACGTACGGCCACCCGGTCAGCGTGTGGGGCGGCGAAGTCGACTACTTCATCGTCGGGGCGGAGTCCGAGGATCTGCCGCTCTTGCGTTACCACTATGGGGAGCGGGCCGTCGTGCTGCCGGGCCTGGGCGTCGTCCAGGCCCGGCCGAAGTGGGAACGAAAGGGAGTCGAGCCAGCTTCCGGCCCCGTGCGGGTCAACTGCTCCTGGTACGCCCAGAAGGTGAACGGGCGCCTGGTCGCTATGCTGAAGCAGATTCTGGACCGCGTCGACAGCGAGGTCGTGTTCTGCCTGTGGGTCGGGAGCAGTCTCAACAAAGCGAACCACTACCTCCCCTTTGTGAAGACCATGCGGGCGGCCCTGGGGGCCGAGCACGTCGAGGTCCGTCCCGCCATGCCGTTTGCTGATTACATGGACATCCTGGAGGCTGGGCATCTGGCGCTCGACTCGTATCCGTTTGGAGGGTCGAATGTCGTGATCGACAGTTTGCACGCCGGTCGGCCCATCGTGTGTCGGGAGGGCAGCCACTGGTACAACCGCATCGGTCCCGCCTGGCTCCGCCGGCTGGGGCTCGGGGACCTCATCGCCCAGAGCGAGTACGAGTATGTTGAAAAGGCGGCCCGCTTGATCGACAACCGGCGTTGGCGGGAGGAGATGACAGCCCAGGTGCGAGGTCTCGACCTGGACGAGCAGGTCTACAGCCAGCGGGAGGTGCCGTCGTTCAAGCGGGCGATCGATTTGTTGATGCGGGAGCACGAGACGCTGCAGGCAGGCGGGTCCCGAGAGCCGATCTGGGTATCATGATCCCGGAGGTTCATCCATGCAGAGAATTCAAGACAACTTCGCGGCGCTGCTCGCCTACCTGGTGGTTCCGGCGGTTATTTTTCTAGGAGCCTGTCCTAGGAAGTCTACCATCAGTAGATGTCTGTAGCGAGGAGATCTGATCTAGCCTTCGAAATTCTTGAGCATCTTTCAATCTCCGGGAGGGACGATGCTCAAGTATAAGATTTACCGACCATATGCCCAG
>DASYBA010000574.1:0-2474 GCA_036501005.1 Candidatus Xenobia bacterium
ACTGGTCCATGGCGACCGATACGGGTGTCAACCTGTTGGATCCGCAAAGCCAGACGCACACCAACATGCAGTTCCTGGTGTTCCTCTGTGCGGTCATTCGGGCGGTCGACAAGCACGGCGATCTGCTGCGGGCGACGGTCGCGTCCGCCGCCAACGACCATCGGCTGGGGGCCAACGAGGCGCCGCCCGCCATCATGTCCATCTTCCTGGGCGACATGCTGACCGACATCGTCGAGCAGATTGAGAAGGGCACCGCGACTCGTACCATCACTGGCGGCGAGATCGACCTGGGGGCCACCTCGCTGCCCCACATCAACCGGGACTCTGGCGACCGCAATCGAACCTCGCCGTTTGCCTTCACCGGCAACAAGTTCGAATTTCGGGCCGTCGGGTCGTCGCAGGCGGTGACCTGGCCGAACACGGTGCTCAACACCATCGTGGCCGAATCGCTTGACTACATCGCCACTCGACTGGAGGAGGCCTTGACCCCCGGGTCAACGCCCCAACAGTTGCAGGAGGCGGTCAAAACCCTGCTACAGCAGATCATCCGCGAGCACAAGCGCGTGGTCTTCAACGGCGACAACTATACCGCCGAGTGGCATGCCGAAGCTGCCAAGCGGGGGCTGCCCAACCTGCACAACACCGTCGAAGCGATTCCCGTGTTGGGCCAGGACAAGAACGCCGCCCTGTTCGAGAAGTACAAGGTGCTCACGCACGAAGAGCTGCATTCCCGAGTGCACATCTTCCTCGAGAAGTACGTCAAGGAAGTGCAGATCGAGGCAGAGACCATGGTGCTGATGGCGCGGCAGCTCATCCATCCAGCCGCCCTGGAGCAGCAGACCCTGGTGGCCAATGCGCTGAACGCCGCCGTGACGGCGGGCGTGAAGTCCGACAGCCAGAAGCAGCAGCTCGAAGTGTTCGTGGGCCTGGTCGACAAGTTCAGCGGCAAGGCCACCGAGTTGGAGCACGCCGCCGAGCATGCCGGCAGCGACCCGCTGGACCACGCCAAGTACCTGAAGGACAAGGTGCTCCCCGTCATGGTCGAACTGCGCAAGCTGGGCGACCAGTTGGAAGCGCACGTGGCCTCCCATCTGTGGCCGCTGCCCTCCTATCGGGACATGTTGTTCGTCAAGTAGTCAGCTTTCAAGTATTGACTTGCAAGCCGCCAGCCGCCAGGCTGGCGGCTTGTTTTTCGGCCGACCTGGGCCGACGAAAACCGTTAAGAAGCTGTAAAAGGATTGCCGGTGTGTAACGATCAGGTTAACACAGTGTTAACAGTGCGACAATAATTTGTTCATACGGACGACCCTCCGCCGTGGTATTCTGTGATCAAGAACACGGGAAAGGTGGTCGCCCAAATGTCCAACCATCGTCAGCAGCAAGATACCATCGACGCCATCGGGGCCGCCTCTTCCACCCAGGGACAGGCCGCCCGGACGAACTTCCAGTACGGTGCGGGCGCGGCCGCGGTGGCCCAGACGGGTGCCGTCTCCCCACCCCACATCGGAGCGCCCCGGCCCGTGACGGCCGCCAGCATCGCATCCTCCACCCTGGGAAACCGCATCCTGCGGTAGAGGCGCTGCCCAGCGCTCGGTCTTGAACGAATTTCTTTTCTACAAGAGCCAGCAGCGCTTCAGCCAGGACGTCGACGTCGGCCTGGACTTCAATTACGATGGCTCCTTCCAACCGGCCGGTGACGGGGTCGGCTTCGTACGGGAGCGGGTCGCCGAGATGCGAGACCTGTTGACCGCCGTCCAGGCGGGTGAGGCCGGCCTGGAGCAGTTGGACGGCCATATCGAAACCCTGACGGCGGCCATGGACACCGCTATCGAACAGTGCCGCGGCCAGGCCCGCAAGGCACCCGACAAAAAGGCCTTCTTCGAAGCCAACGCTCAGGCGTACGAGCACGGTGCGCAAGGGTTGGCGTCCATGCGCCGCGCCCTGGGCAATGACGACCTGGAGTCGCTCCTGGCGGGCATGGACGCGTTCGAAGCCGCCGTGGCCGAGGTCGACGCCCTGGTCGTTCAAGAGGAAAGCGAAGGCTGACAAAAGGCCCCCGGTCGCCCGGGGCCTCGTCTCTAGTCTTGCGGAGGAGCGCTTGACCGCTGTTCCTGTGTGTACAGGTAGGCGTTCAGGTCGTCCAGGCTGCTGATGGTCTCCCAGTCGCCGTTGGGCGGGTGGAAGACGATGGGCTGGCCGGTGCTGAGGGCTGCGAAGCCGTCGTTGCCCGACAACTGCTGGCCGGGGTTCTGCGGGTCGAAGTTGTCGTAGCTGGCGTACAGGCCGGCCGTCGCATCGTAGCTGGGGTCGTTTTGATCTTGCGCCGGGTTGGCCATGGTGTTGAGGATGGCCAGCCAGGCGGCGTTCTGATCCTCAAAACCGCCATCGCCGGTGGGAACCAGCACGCCGCAGTCGTCGCCCGTGACCGGTGAGACGACGTAGACCGGTTGGGTGTTCCAGTCCCAACCCGACAT
>DASYBA010000575.1:0-3066 GCA_036501005.1 Candidatus Xenobia bacterium
CGATCGGATCCTCATCATCGAAGACGAGCAGACCATTCTCGACTCTCTCACCTTCAGCCTGGGGCGCGAAGGCTACCAGGTCACCACCGCCAAGGACGGCCACCAGGGCGTCGAGGCCTTCGACCGGGAGCATCCTGACGCCGTCCTCCTCGACCTCATGCTGGGCCGCACCGACGGCTTCGACGTGCTCCGCAAGCTGCGCCAGACCTCGGACGTGCCCATCATCGTGCTGACCGCCAAGGACGAGGAAACCGACAAGGTCTGCGGCCTGGAGCTGGGCGCTGACGACTACGTCACCAAGCCCTTTTCCATGCGCGAGCTGCTGGCCCGCATCAAGGGCCACCTACGCAAGCACCGCCGCATCCAGCCGCCCGAGCCGAAGTCGCAACTGGGCGAGCTGGAAATCGACTGGGCCCGGGCCGAGATCCTCCGCGGCGAGGTGCGCATCTTCCTCACCAGTGTCGAATTCTCGCTTCTCAAGGTGCTGTACGAGCATCGAGAACGGGCCTGCACCCGGGAATGGCTCCTGGACTATGTCTGGAAGCTGCAGGGCGACTCCCGGGTGGTCGATACGACCGTCAAGCGCCTGCGCCAGAAGCTCGGCATGGAAGTCGTCGAAACCGTGCGGGGGCTTGGCTATCGCCTCTGCCGATGAGACTGCGACCGCTCCTCTGGGTGTTGGTCGCGCTCACCTTTCTGGTCACGGCTTCGTCGGCCTACCTGCTCTTTCTCCATAAGGTTGAAAACGACTACCAGGACGACCTCCAGCATACCCTGGACGCCACCGCCCAGACCCTGGCCCTGGACCTTGCCCCCATCATGGCGCTGGACACCATCCCACCCGAAGGGGTGCGGGGTATTGAAACCACGGTCCGGGCTATCGAAAGAGAGACGGGTACCCGCATTCGCATTCTGCGTTCGGGGGGTATCTTGTGGATGGATTCCAGCGGCGACCCCGCCTACGAAGATGCTGAGACGCTCCGCCTGCGGCCCGAGATCGTGGCCGCCATGCAGGGGCGCTACGGTGCCGACACGCACTTCTCCGACCTGAACGTGGCCGTGCCTATCGTATCGAACGGGCGCCAGTTGGGCATCGTCTATGCCACCCACAGCACCGATCAGATCGCCCGCCGGGTGGACCGCATTCGACAGCCTTTGCGGGGCGCCATCGTCTCGCTCGGCGTGGTGGTGGCCATTCTCGGCCTGTTCCTCACGCTCAACGTGCGGACCATGCTGGAAGAGGTGCGGGCCGCGTCCTCCCGCATGGTGGCGGGCAACCTGGGCGAGCGGGTGCAGGTGCGGGCCCGTACCGAAGTATCGGACATTGCCTCCCACTTCAATCGTCTGGCCGCGTCGCTGCAGCAGAAGATCAGTGAGCTGGAGGACGAGCGTGACAAGATGAAGCGCTTCATCCAGGACATTACCCATGAGCTGAAAACCCCCCTGACCGGTCTATCGGGTTCTGTCCACGCCCTGCAGAACGGCGCCCAGGACGACCCGAGCCAGCGCCAATTGTTCGTCGGTAACATCGGACGCGACTCGGAGCGGCTGGCCGAGCTGGTCTCGCGCATGCTGGAAATCCAGAAGCTGGAGTATGACGCGCTCAAGCCGGTCCGTTTCGACATCGCCTCGCTGGCCGACAAGGTGGCCGCCGGATTCGAGGCCGACGCCGCTCGCCGCGGCATCAGCTTCGAGGTGGAGGGCGGTGGGGTGGAGTGCGTCGCCGACCCGGGCAAGATCGAGCGGGTGCTGGAAAACCTGGTGGAGAACGCGGTGCGCCATTCGCCCGACGGCGGCGTGGTGCGTATCGAAAGCCGCCGGGAGACAGGGAGCGTGGTGGTGGATGTATCGGATGAAGGGGACGGTATCGAACCAACCGACCAACCGAAGGTCTTTGAGCGATTTTTCCGCGGCCCCAAGACCGGCACCGGGAAGCTGGGGGCGGCCGGACTCGGCCTCTCCATTGCCCGCGAAATCGTGCAGCGCCATCACGGCGAGATCGGGGTGGAGAGCGTCCCGGGCCAGGGCGCCCGCTTCTACTTCCGCCTCCCTGCAACCTCGTAGCGCGGCAGGGGCGGGCCCCTGCTGAGCAGAAGCCAGGAGCTTCAATGAGACGGCAAGCACTTTGGCTAGGGCTAAGTCTTTTGCTGGCGGTCCCGACCTGGGCTTCGCCCGCGTCCGTTGCCATCCAGAAGGCGTACAACAAGGAGGCCGATGCGGCCCACTGGAAGTTCATGGCGGGCATGTGGTCGGCCCGGGACCTGGACTTCCAGGCCTATGGCCTGCATGGTGAACGACTGGACCATCGCAGCGAGGTGGCCCAGATGACCGAGCTCCTCGAAGAGGCGGAATCAGTGAAGGAGACCGTGACCATCGTGTCGTGCCGCCCCCAGGATGCGAACCACGCCGTATGCCGCGTGCACGACGTCATGACGTTCGAAGGGGCCAAGGGCGAGAGCCTGGTGCTCGACTCCCTGGCAGACGACGCCTGGGGCGTGACGCCTCGCGGTTGGAAACTGCAGGTCAGCCACCTGGTCAGTGAAAAGCTGACGCGCCCCCCCCACTGACGACCCAAGGCCATGCCATCCTACCAACAGCTCGGTCGTTACAAGATTCTCCAGGAACTGGGCCGCGGCGGCATGGGCGAGGTCTACCTCGCCGAAGACACCAACCTGGGACGCTCGGTGGCCATCAAGGTCTTGCCGGCCACCAAGAAGGAAAGCCTGCGGGAGCGCTTCCTGCGGGAGGCGCGGGTGTCGGCCCGCCTCGACAACCCTTACGTCATCCACTTGCACGATGTGGGTCAGCAGGGAGACACCGATTACATCGTCATGGAGTACGTGCGGGGCAAGACCCTGCGTGACGCCATCGAGGGCTCGGCGCCGCTGTCAACCGACGAGACGGCGCGGCTCTTCTGGGAAATCGGCCAGGGCATCGAATACGCCCACAAAATGCACGTCATCCACCGCGATCTCAAGCCGGAAAACATCATGGTCACCGATGAAGGGCACATCAAGATCATGGACTTCGGCCTGGCGTGGCAGGAAGAGCAGGCGCGCCTCACCC
>DASYBA010000576.1:0-3075 GCA_036501005.1 Candidatus Xenobia bacterium
GCACCGGCGGTCACGACTCTTTCGCCTCTCGCGTGCTGGGCCAGCCAGTCGAGAGACGCCCATCGACGGGGCTCGATGGCCGCATACTGACGGTCCACGCGATACAGCGCGGGAAGCTGGAGCACGTTGAGGATCACCAACAGACCCAATATCGACATGGTCAGTCGGGGGGGGCGTCGATAGGCGGCGAGCAGCAGAACCAGCGGCCACACTGGCCAGAGAAAACGGGGCTCCACGAAGGCCCACCCCAACAGCAACGCCATGTAGAGCCAGGCGAAGGCCCCCAGCAGGGGAATCCGCCGGGCGCTGGCCAGCCCGGCTAGAAACAAGCCGGCCGCCACGGCCCATAGACTGGGGTAGCCGACGAATTCTCCCAAGGCCGCGGCCATGGCGGGGCCCCAGGCGGCCACATAGGCCGACAGGGTGGCCCGGGCTAGCGACCCGCTGCCGGCCTGGGTGAGAACGCCAAAACGGTCGACCAGGTTGAAACAGGCCTGGCCCACCAGCAGCACAGCCAGCAGGCTGGCGATCACGACACTCACGCGCCGCCATTCCTGGCGATACACGTCGCGACCGATGAGGACGGCGGCGAGAAGCACTCCGGGGGCCCGGCACAGGATGGCCAGGCCGGCCCCCAGCCCCAGGATGACGGCGGGCGATCGCCGGATCTGGAGCAGGAGCAGGAGAGGAACGAGCCACGCGAAGGTGGCATCCGACATGGCCGTCGTGCCGAACTTCCAGGCCAGCGGCGTGCATGCGAAGGCGCCCCCCAGCAGGGCGGCGGAGACCGGATCCAGGAACTGCCGGCCGAGCTGCCACCACGTCACGACGGCCGCCAACGTGATGCAGAGCTCCTCGACCCGTATGGCCGTCAGGCTGTCCGGAAAAAGCGCGACGGCCGGCAGCAGCACAAAGGCCTGGCCGGGCAGGTGCCACAGGTCGCCGTAGTCGACCCCGTCCAGCAGATGGCGGGCCTGTAGGATGTAGCACGCGTCGTCATTGAAGGCGCCCACCGTCGTCAGGTGCCAGCACGCGGCCATGCCGAGAAGGGCAAGCAGCAGCATGGGCACGATGAGCAGGCGCTGGCCGGTCATGCTAGCGGGAACGGATCGACCCGGAGCGGCTCAGCAAGGCCCGCTCCCACGGTTCCGAGAACTGGCGGGCGAGGGCGTCGTAGATGGGCTGACAGGCCTTCCGCATCTGCTGGCGGTCGGCCGGAGGCAAAGGCTCAATGCTCATGCCGCGGGCTCGACAGCGCGCCCTCGCGGTCCGTTCTTCTGCCCGGTAGGCTCGCCGCTCCCAGGCGGCGGTCACCCGGGCTGCCACGGACAGGACCTGCTGCTGGTCAGGGGGCAACCCGTTGAACAAGGTGGCGTTCATGAACACGACCTTGGCAGCGTAACCGTGGCGGGATTCAACCACGTAGCGGCAGATGTCGTCCATGTGGCATTCGAGGATGGGGGGATACGACGTGTCGACGGCATCGATATAGCCGGCCTTGAGCATGTCGTGCACCTGCACGATATCGGAGGGAATGGGCACGGCGCCCAGGAGCTTCATCATGGTTTCGTACATCGGGCTTTCCATGATGCGCACCCGCTGGGCCGTGAGATCGCGCCAGGGGTGGACCAGGGCCAGCATGCGAAAGCCACCGTCCCAGAAGGCCAGACCGTGCAGGCCGTGGTCGCCTAGCGAGGCCAGCAGGTGCTGTCCGGCGAGACCGTCCAGCGCCGTGTCGGCATCGCCGTATCGGTTGAAGAGGAACGGAGCATCCAGCAGGCGCATTTCGGGGGCATAGTTGACCAGGGGCGCGGACGTGACGACGGCCATGTCGGCATCGCCATCCCGTACCGCCTGCACGATGGCGAGTTCGCCCAGGTGGTGGCCGTGCCAGTCACCAAGGGGGTGGACGGCCAGGTGGAGCTGGCCGTGGCTGCGATGCTCCACCTCCGCTTGCAGATGCCGAACCCCGCGATCGATGGCAGTGCCGGGCGGGTTGTTGAGCAGCAGGTGCAAGGTGCGCGCCGAGGCCGGGAGGGTCGCGACCAGCATGAGCACCAGCAGCCACGCACGCATGGCCATGAATTTTCATAGACGAGCCTGGCGTTCCTGTAACATCCGCTGGCTAGACCGGGAGGCCGCGGGGGGGACAATCCTGCTATGTTGATCGAGTCGCGGGCGACCGCCAAGGCCTTGGCTTCTTTTCCTGTGGCGCTCGACCCGCCGCCCACGGCGGTGCCAGACTCGGAGCAGGACTTCGTCGACCACGCGCTGCACGACCCCTGGTTCGGCGCCAAGAATGCCTACATTCTCAACCGCTGCTGGGGATACCCGGTGGCCAGCCCGCCGTGCCCCTCCTGGACGCCGCCGCCTCCGGTCCTGGGGCCCCCCGCGCCCAGGCCACCCAACGATCCGGCCCTGGAAGCCAAGGCGCTGACTTTCGAAGCAATGGAAAAGGCCGCCCGCAAGTCGGGTCGCCCAGTCATGCTGTCCTTGCCGGGCATGCCCGATGCCGTGGCGATCCTCGGGGCCACGCCCGAGGAACTGGAGCACGTTCGACACGCGTTGGAATCGATCCCGACCCATGCTCGGGGCTTCATGCGGGACATCAAGTGCATCTCGGTGGCGAGTTGCGAAGCCTTCAGGGGTGAAGACGGGGGGCTTTCTACCGATACCACCGGCTGCTATGATGCGGAACGCCTCGTGCTCAACCGCTGGCAGTTGAACCGCCATCAGCGGGTTGTCGCGGCCGACGCACCCGACCCCGTGCGAGCCGAGGCTCGTCGACAAGACGCCGAGGACTGGTTCAACTGCATCACCCACGAGCTGTGCCACGTGTGCGACCACCACCTGCACAATCCGTCCGAGGCGACCGACTCACCCATGGGGCATGGGACCTGGTATACCCATTATGCCTGGACGACCCAGCTCAAACCGGAGGACATGGCCGAAGGCTACGCGCTGCTCTGCCGCCAGCGGTGGGACGTCATGCACCACCACGTCACCCCCTGAAAAAAATTCTTCGGCGCAGGAGGAGAAGGGGAGAGACACGGGAATGTCGCCCGCCCCGACGGC
>DASYBA010000577.1:0-1968 GCA_036501005.1 Candidatus Xenobia bacterium
CCATGGCCCGACCGGCCCCCATGCCCCGGACGCGGTATCGTTCGACCACGACATGTTCGAACACTATCGCAAACTCATTGCCATCCGCAAGTCGCAGCCGGCCCTGCAACTGGGCGAGTTTCGCTCCTGCATTGCCGACGACGAAAAGCAGCTCTATGCCTTCGCACGGGCCTGGCAGCACACGGTCGTGCTGGTCATATTGAACAATGGAAGCGAACCGCAGACGGCCAAAATTGAGGTGTCGGCAACCCATTGGCACGATCTTTTGAACGGCACACGCTTGACAGCCCAAGACGGGGCCGTCCACGTAACGGTGCCGCCGACCTGGGGAGCGATCCTGGCGCCCTATTGATGCAGGAGCCGCACTTCGAACACGGCGATGTCCTGCGGGCCGAGATGGCCGCCCCCTTTGACAGAGACGATGGTCCCCTCGTCGGCATGATCCTCGTCCGACACGTCCAGACCCCGGCACGCGAGCCTGGCCGGGTGCTGGGCAGGGGCCAGCGCCACCACCCCGGTGACTTCCCGATGTGCGCGGCTTTCGGGTCCCGAGCTGACCTGGTCGATGGACTCTACCTTGCCCTGGTGGGCACTCACCGCCTCATCGTACTGCGGAATGCGAGAGCGAGACATCACCACCTGCAGCACTTCTGTCCCCTTCTCCGTATCGAATTTCATGACTTTGGGAGCGAAGGGCAGGTCCTGGATCACGTGGGGCGCCACCTGGTTGACGTCGAGTTGCTGCGATTGCGGCAATAGCACCCTCGTTTCACCCCCCGGGGTCTGGTTGAGCACATACACGACGCCGGGAAAGTTGCTCTCCAGCCGAATCCGAACCTGATCGCCGGCGTGGAAGACCTGGTGGGGCACAACCGCGATCTCGGTCCCGCTTTTCACTTGTAGGACCGTTACCTTCATGGCATCGGTCTGGTCGCCCGCAAAGGCGGCCCGGTTGTCGTCCGCCCACAGGGGGCCCGCCAGGCAGCCCAAAGCCAGCGATAACAATAGCAATCTACGCATGCGGCCTGAATTCGCCGCCGCTCTGGCGCAGCCTGTCGACCGGCAATTGCCGGGCCTTGAGCTCGCCAAAGGTCTCTTTGAGGCTACAGGCAGAAGCTAGCCGTCCAACTGGGCCATGGGGCCCATCGGGGTCTGCTGGGTGAGCTTGATAGCCTGACCGTCGTCGCAGTGGATTACCACCACCGACGTCGTGTGTGCTCGGTCCTGGCCCATGGCCAAGGCAACAGGACGCTTCGACCCATCCATGCTTTCCCAGGAAGCGTGGGGCGGAAGGTTGCGAATGGTGTCCTCCTGTGTGCCGCCGACATCGACGGTCATGGCATTGGCAGCGGTGCCGTTCCATCCGGCGGCGTTGGCATGCCCCGCCTCCGCCGAATTGGTGGCGCTGGCAGATCCCCCGTCGCCGGCCGCCGCGAGTGCGCTGCCGTGAGGCGTCCCGTTGGTTGCCATGGCGGTGGCGTCGTGCCCTTTGACGATCGCTTCGGTGTTCACGCCTCGAGCCTGGGCGATGGAGTGCGTGGCCCCCATCTTCAGGGAGGCCTGGCCGCCATCGGCCGCGACGGCGACACTCCAGGTGGGATGGTCCTTCAGTTTGCCTTGCAGGAGAGCCTGTTCGGCGGCGCTCCGGCTGTCGGCCGAACCCTGCAGATTCACCTCGTGGAGCTGATGCTTGTCGGTGTCCAGGAACAGGATATCGGATTCGCCCGGTTTCGATTTAGCGGTGAAGCCCTCGTCCGGATCATAGGGACTCAGCTTGTGGGAAGTACTCAGGTCCGCGGATCGAGTCTGCCAATGGATGGGCGTTGCACCGGCTCCAGCTACTGCCATGATGAAAGCCTCCTGTCGATATTTTCAGTCATCGTATCGCACGCCGCGCCTGGATCGCCAGAGACGGTGTGTAAACCTCGTGAACGGGATGTAAATCTCTGATGGCATCTTAACAAAGGG
>DASYBA010000578.1:0-32469 GCA_036501005.1 Candidatus Xenobia bacterium
CCGTACATCCGATAGCCCCGCAGGTGCACTTCCGCCCCGTAAACAGCACCGGGAGATGCCCGCCCAGGCAGCCGCCCTGCAGGTGCTTGCCGCGCACCAGCCGGCCTTCCATCATGGCCGCGCCTCCCAGGCCCGTGCCCATCGTCATCATGACGACGTCGCCGCACCCCTGCGCTGCGCCGGCCCAGACCTCGCCGAGCAGGGCCATGCGGGCGTCGTTCTCGATGGCAAAGCGAAGCCCGAAGGCCTCCCGACACCATCCGACGAGATCCAGCCCGACGGCATCGTCATACTTTTCGTCGGTCGACACGACCCGGCCCGTTCGATAGTCCACCAGGCCGCAGAAGCTCATGGCCAGTCCGTCACAAGCGGCCGCCGACATGCCCAGTTCTGACAGCAACGCGGTGGCCGCCGCGACAAACCGCGGCAGCGCTGGCGCCAGCCCGTGGGCCGCATCCTGGGCGATCTCCCGGCTCGCAAGCAACTTGCGATCCTCCACAATGCCCACCGTCGCGTGGGAGCCCCCCAGATCGATGGCGATAGCTCTCATAAGCTAGCCCGAGACAAGACGATCACTGCCAATACCAGCACGAGCACCCCCGACATTTGAATCCTCAACGGCTTTGGCCCCGCCGCCTTCCATTCCCCGGTCGCCACCCCCAGGAGACTCGACAAGATGACGATGAGCGACATGAACAGCGGCCAGCCCAACACCGCTCCGACCTGGACGATGGACGCCCCATAGAGAAGCGAACTGCCGAACCAGAAACATGCCATCACAAAGGCCAGAAACCAGTACGTCTCTGTGCCGTACTCCCCGTACTTCGAGGCCGTGCCATTCCGCCTCAACAGGTACACACAGTAAAGCACGTTCGGAATGGCCCCACCCAACAGCAGGGGGACCCATATCGCATTCACCGTCCAGTATGACGCCGCCCCTGCGGCTGTAGCGGCATCCGTCAGGGGGCCTCCAAACGCCACGCCTACGTTCATCATCGACGCACATAACCCACTGGTGATCGCGATGGCGAGTCCCCGACCAAAGGGGATGCTCCCCTCCCTCTTCCCAACGTGGGCCTCTTCCCGCATGCGCCCCGCCACCGCGCAAATCGCCACCCCCGCCACGACCAGGCCGATACCGGCCAGCGCCGTCAGTCCGGCCGGCTTCAGCACCTCATCGGGATGCAGGCTCACCAGCGGAATGAGACTGCCCATGGCGGCTGACAGCCCGAGGACAATGGAAAACGTCAAGGCGATCCCGATGATGTCGAGGGCCAGCCCGAAAAGCACCTGCGCCACCCCCCAGCCTGCGCCACACAGGGCCACCTTCAAGACCAGTCCGGGCGGCGCTTGATGGTACACGCCCCCCAGCCCTGGGACGGTGGCAAACCCCATGATCGGCGGCAACACCAGCAGCGCCAGGATGCTCCAGACCAGCCACGTGTTTTCCCACGACCACTGCTTCGTGAACTTCATGGGTAGCGCGAAGGTTGCATTCATGACCCCGGCGGCCAACAGCAGCACGAGACCGGTCAAGGTGAGGTCACTAGCCGCACCGTCACCACCTGGTACGGCCGCAGGGGCACCGCCACCTGCCCATCGGTGACCGCCAGGGCTTGCCGGTTCTCCTCTCGGACCGAATCGAGCCACGCCTGCCGCACTCGGAACCAGCCGCTCGATATGCGGGCCTGGGCCTCATGCCCGCCGCATTCCTGCAAGCGCAGCACGGTTCCCTGGCCATCTTCGGCTCTCTTCCAGGTCAGCAGGTTCACGTCGGTGCCATCCACGTTCATGAGGCTCCCAGCTTTCTCCGGCATCGCACGGCTCCCTTCGGTCGCCACCACGGCGTCATGCTCCAGAGGCGTCAACTGACTCACACTGAAGCGAGTCAAGGCCGCCGGATCCCACCGATCCGCACTGGTCACGACATATCGAAAGGTGAAGTCGCCGCCCTGCCAGGTGGGAAAGTTCGTGCCCCAGTAGTTGTTCATCAACCAGGAGAAGATGGTGCCACTGCGGGCCAAAAAGCGCGTCGGCCAAAGACCGCGGACGATGTCTCCGAAGCACACCAGGGGCGCATCCAACGGCACCACGGCGGTCGTCGCATCGCCGTCGTGCACCGCCGCCCAGGTGGTCGGGACGTACCATTCCCGGCTTCCCCCCGCCAGCTCGTCCCGCCTCGGATCGACCCAGGCACTCTGTGAACCATAGCCACACTGCCGGCCTCGAAATGGGAAGGCGATATAAGCGGCCTCCCGCTTCAATGTGCGCAGTTTGTGCAGTTGGCAGCTCACGAGAACGCCGTGGTCGACCAGGGAAATCCGGGTCTTGATCCACGGCGTGTTCGGAGCGTGCGATTCAATCACGGCCGTCTGCCCGACGATGGACACCCGGGTCGTCACCGCGGCATGCACCTGCAAGTGAGGCGGGCGGAGCCCGGCCCCGAACCGATACAAGCTGTCGAACGGCATGTTGTCTCCGCCCGTCACGTACAGGTACTGACCGAACCGATACCCCCCCGGGACCACCAGGTTCCGGCGGCTTCCCTTGTCCACCACTGACGCCACGCCAGCACGGTCAAACGTGACCCGATAGAAGCGGTTTTCCAACCCTCGACCGGAGGTCTTTGCGACCTCCCCAGGCCGCACCTCGTAAAGCTTATAGCCCACGGGCGGCACGTCTCGGGCCTCGAATCGCACCCGTTGATAGCCGCCCCCGAAGCCGGGCAGTCGGACCCCCTGCCCGACCCGCTCGACCTCCGTGGGCACCACCTGGCCGCCGTCCATCACTCGCATGCCTGTCGGAATGTCGGCTTCCACCATGCCCCCGCGGGTCCAGTTGAGCGGATTGAACACCATCACGCCGCTCTGCCGACACGGCACCAGCCCTTCCAACTGCGCCCAGCTCCGCTGTATCGACTCGTCGATGTCCTGCTGCGCCCGCACCACCCGCCCTTCCTTCAGGCGAAGCTGCTCCTCCGTCTCTTCATGCTGCGGCTGGGTCGTCGATCCGGCCAACGTCCAGGTGTGTTCGTCGAACAAGAGTTCGTTGCGCCAGGCGTCGTCCAACAACGTCCGATCGGGTCGGAGCTCCGGCCGCACGCTGGACAGGGCTGCCCCCAGCACCTCGGCGGTCAGGATACGGTGCTGATTTTCCCGGTGCACGGCGGTATAGCGGGCATCCGAGCCGTATCCGTCCTCCCAGTAGGGACCGAAGTCTCCTCGATAGACGGGGATGGGGCCGTGCCATTCCTTCTCGACCTGCCCCAGGGCCTCGGCCACCGTGGCGAACTCGAGGTGCGGCCACCGATACTGCCGATTGAACTCCGACACGACCTGGGCCTGGGCCGGATCGAGGGCCGTGTTTTCCAGTTGGGTGCCGAACACGATGACCGTCCCCGCCGTGTAGTCGGGCCGCGTCCACGCCTGCAGAAACACCGGCAGGGAGTCTTCTATCGCCTCCAACCGCCAGGGGCTGGCAAAGAGCGACTGCATCTGCAGATAGGCCCTCGAATACCACATCAGGACTCGCCCGCCGTCGGGCCCCTCCCAGTAGAAGGGCGACTTCTCTGCCCAGCGTCCGAGCAGCATGACCGGGGCCCGCCAGCTATTGCTGGCGGCGAGGAAGTACTTCATCCCGGCGTCGTGCAGTATCGATGCATACGCCCACGTGTAGGACGGCACGTCCACGATGTGGGCCGCCACCGCCGGCGGCAAGCGATACGCGTCCTCCATCTGTTTCTCGGCATACAGCGATCGGGCCAGACCCTCCCACGATGCATTGCCGGTATGCTGGTTGGATTGCTGTGGCGGAATCACCAGGCGGCCGGCCCGCACGTGGTCGAAAAACCGGTCTGAAGAGGCCCGTCCGGCCAGGTACTGCTGCGCCACCCACGATCCGTCCAACGTCCAACGGAACTCGGGCGTCTTGTCCAAGAGATCCATGGCGCCATCTATCGATTGTGAGTGCAGCTCGGCCACCTTGGCGGCGTAGTCGGTAAACCCCACGTCCAGGTGCTCGTGCGGGACGATGGCGACGGTCCACTGACGGGCAGGGCGCACCGTCGTCACCACCCGCAGCCTGCCCATCGCCACCGACGCCTGTACGGCGCCGTGCCACTCCGGAACCACCACCCGCCAGTGCTGGTCCCCGGCCTCCACCCCCCGGCGCAGGGGCAGCCGATACGTCTGCCCATTGAGCCCAAGCACTGGAGGCGTCGTATACTGCCCAGACGTGGCGTAGACGTCGACGGCCTCCCCAGCGGCGGGGAAGAAAATGGTGGGGATGACCCTGGCCGAGAAGCCAGCCGCCTTGCCCTCCCTGAGCTCGAGCGCGTCGTAGACGATGCCGGAATGGCCGGGTGCGATCGCTCCGTTCGACACCTGCGCCTGGGCAGGATCGTCCTCCGCCGTCAGCACCATGCGGTTCCAGCCGGGGCGGACCCAGGTCGCCGGGAGCCAGAGGTCCCGCACATCGACAGAGGTCTGCGGCACGAAGGTCCCTTCCCAGTCCCCGGCCCGAAAGTCGAGGTGGGGATGGAAGTACATCTGTGCCGCGTGTCCGTTCACCATCACCCGCAGGTACGATAGTCGGGGGGTCTCGTACAGCATGCCCACCCGCAGCCGATACGGCCCATGTGGGTGCTCGACGTGAAACAGCACCGTAAAGGGGTGGGGGCGCCCTCCCATGACCCCGTTGGCTGGACCCGGCTGGAAGCGGTACCAGTCTCGGTCGACGTTCTTGCCCGCCACGAAGACCGGGTCTCGGCCCACCGCCGCCTGTCGAAATTCGCCGGACGAACCGTCGAACTGCCCGATGCGCCACAGGGTCTCGCCCCCGGCCTGCAGGGCCAACGCCAGCCAGAGGACCACCCACCACTTTCGCATGAGCCGTTAGCATATCACAACCCGCCCACGCCATCCAGGAACCTGCCGGATTTTATAGTAAAATCTGCGAATTTTAACGCCTATTTAACAACGGTTACCTAAAGGTAGCAACTGACCGGCTGCATGCCACCTGGAAATCAGATACAATGGCTACAGGTCGAAAAAATACATCGGCGGGAGAGAGAACACGATGGCGTTTACATCCCCTATTCAAACGAACGCGGGCGGCCTGGGGGCCAGCTCGATGTTGTCCGGCATGGGCGGCGGCGGCCTCATGGCGTTTGGCGGCATGCCCGGCTTCTCTACACCGCCGATGAGTGGTGTGAACGGCCTCAGCGCAGCCCAGACCGTACCGGGCCTGGGGGGCGAGGGCTCCACCCTGTCGCCTGAATCACAGCAGGGGCCGCAGAGTCAACAGCAAGAAATCCAACAGCTCATCCAGATGATCCAGATGCTGATGGAGGAGATTCAACAGCAGCAGGGCGGTCAGGGTGCCCAGGGCGGCGGCGCCCCCGGCAGCGGCACCGATCCCGGCGCCTTCACCAACGGCGGCGGCTCCGGCGATGACGGCGGCGGCGGTGGTGGTGGTGGCTCCAGCCCCATTGGCGGCGGCGGCGGCGGTTCGAGCCCGGTCGGCGGTGGCGGCGGTGGCTCCAGCGAGGGCGGCAGCGGCGGGCCTGTCGGTGCCACCCCCAGCACGGCTACCGGCAGCCCCAGCCAGGCGGTCGACATCGCCAACCAGTATCTGGGAAAGGGCTCCGGCAGCTTCACTTTTGCCAACTACACCCACGCCGGTGGCACCGGCAACGACTGCGCCGACTTTGTATCGGCTTGCGTCGCCGACGCCGGCACGTTCAAGAAGACGGGGGGAGATGCCAACGTGGGCACCTTCCAGACCGACCTCCAGAGCCAGGGTTGGACGGCGACCAGCAGCCCGCAGCCGGGCGACGTCGCCATCGTCAACGGCAGCCAGCACGCCGAACTGGTGAGTGGCCCCAACGGGCAGTGTATCGGGTCGAACGGCGGTGAAACCAACCAGACGGTCAGCCACGACACACCCAGCAGTTGGGGCAGCGTGAAATACTGGCAGCCTCCCAAGAAGGCATAAGTCATCCGGAAAAAGGGAGCCGAAAGGCTCCTTTTTTCATGCCTGTTCAAGATTTACCTGTCTCTAACATCGCTTAACAAATTGGTCAAGCGTACGTGCTAACATGCCGAAGATGAAGATCGAGACACTGAAGAACAATCGAATCACCGCACCTCTGCTGCGGCACTTCGGCCAGTCGCCGCAGGTAGAAGCTGTCGACGTCGTCCAGGTTGGAGAAGCTCCCGCCGCTTCCGAACCTGCGACTCCCGTGGCCCCTTCAGCACCGTCGGCCCCCCCGTCGGCGGCGCATCTCCTGGCCCGATCGTTCATGCCGGATCACCCTCCCATCACCAGCGGTGCGGGCGCAGAGCGTTGCCCTTTCTTGAACGGTGCGGGCGACAGAGCCACCCAGACGGCGACGGCCGCGGCCGGGGGTCCCGCCGCACAGGCCGTGCAACACGTCGAGCCTACCCATATCGGATTGCTCGGTCTCCGGGTACGGGACGAACAGGGAAACAATATGAGCCCCCGCCACATCCCGGAGTACATCACCCGGCTGCACGAGCTGCACGGCGACGTTATCTGGGTCGACCACTCCCCGGCGGGTCCCCTCATCTTTACCAGCCGGCCTGCCGACATCAAGCAGATGCTGCAGAACACGGATTCCGGCGACAAGACCGCCGACAAGACCAACTTGCACTACCACGGCAACGGGTTCATGGTGGGCGATGACGACAACGTCCTGTGGGGCAGCGGCCAGAACTGGGAAACGTCGCACACCATCATCAAGCCGTTCATGGACGGCCGCGCCATGAACAACGATCCCACGGCCGCCAACGTGCACGCCATCCTGCAAGAGCACGTCCAGGGTTTGAAAGACGAGGTGCACGCCAGCGGGGGCGAGAAGCAGATCGAACTGCGCGACATGCTGCAGAACACGACCCTCGACGTTGCCCTCCAGACGCTGTGTGGTGTCAAGCTTCCCAAGGACCAACTGGACAAGGCCCACGATGCCTTCCGCCACGTGGCTGAGTGGACGCTCAACGAGACCATCAACCGCACGCCGGTCAGCCTGGCCAAACTGATGGGCCCTTTGCCGGCAGGCAAGGCGCTGCGTCACTCCTACCACACGCTCTACCAGTTGGCCGATGCCATCACCGCCTTCCATCGGGATCCGGCGGCGTATGCGAAATCCGCCATGGCGAAGGAATGGTCGTTCACCCAGAGCCCCGCCGCCATGCATGCGGGCGGCAAGGATTCCGGACCCGACATCATTGATGCCCTCCTGACCGGGAAGAAGGAAGATGGCCAACCCTTCGACGACCCGAAGATACGCCACGAGGTGCTGACCTTGCTGTTCGCAGGTCACGAGACCACCACCGCCCAGATCGGCTGGGCCCTGACCGAATATGCCCGGGATCCCGCCGCCTACCAGCAGTTGCAGGCCGACGCCGACGCCCAGCATATCGACGAGCATCCGAAATTCAACCAGGTCAGTCGCAAAGACTCCATGGCCCGCCTCACGATGGAGGAGACCCTGCGCAAATACCCGTCGGTCTACCTCCTGGCCCGCAAAGCGACGCAGGATGTCGAAATGGGGCCCGACAACGCTAAAGTGCACGTGCCGAAAGGTGCCCACGTCATCCTCAGCCTGGCGGCCACCGGGCGGGATTCGTCGTGGGAGGTCACGGATGCCGAAGGCAAGGTGCACACGCCCAACGACTTCTTCCCCACCCGGGTCGCTGAACGCAAGCGAGAGAACCGGGCCACGCAAGAAGCAGGTGGTGAGCGGGCCGAGCGAGCCAACAACTATCCATTCGGCGCCGGCAAGCGAGTCTGCCTGGGCATCCACCTGGCCCGCATGGAGTACCAGATGATGCTCGAACAGTTCGCCCGCACGTTCGACATCAAACCCGACCTCACGCCCATGCCCGCCCCCAAGTCGGAAATCGCCCAGCACCCCGAAGATGGCGGCCGCATCACGATCCGGGAGCGAGCAGCGGAATGAGGTAGGGGTACACGTCTTCCGCGATGCGCTGGTGCCCGGCCTGGGTCGGGTGCAGGCCGTCGGCCTGTCGAAGGTCGTCCGTCCCCAGGCCTTGCAGGAGGAACGGCATCAGCGAGACGTGTTCCTGTTCAGCCACTGTCGGATAGATGGCCTTGAAGGCCGTCGTATAGGATGAGCCCATGTTGGTCACCATCTGCATGCCCAGCAGCAACACCTGGGCCTGGTGTGCCTTGATGCGCTGCACGAGACGTACCAGGTTGGCCTGGGTGAGCTTCGGATCCAACCCCCGCAGGCCGTCGTTGGCGCCCAATTCGAGCATGACGACCCGTGGTTTCACTCGCATGACCCAGTCCAGTCGGTTCAAGCCGTCGCGGCTCGTGTCGCCGCTCACCCCGGCGTTGACCACCCGCCATCGATAGCCGTTGGCTTGCAGCTTGCGTTCCAATACGGCCGGCCAAGCCTGGTCCGGGCTCACGCCATAGCCTGCGGTGAGGCTGTCTCCGAAGGCCAGAACGGCGGGGAGGCTCACGGTGGGCGTCACTGCCGGGGCCACCGGTGGCGGCTTTTCACACCCCACCAGAAAGAGGACCAGCCAGAAGAACCATCTCCTCACCCCGTCGCCACTCTTCCTAGCCAGGCGGCAGGACGTTCCTGCCAGATCTTTCTGCCCACCCATAGACTCAATCCCCCTAGCGCCAGGGGCACCAGGATCAACACCAGACTCAAGCCTCCCAGCGGGGGTCGATAGGTGATATCCAACCAGTATCGACAAATGGTCCACCCCACCGCTTGCGATATTCCGACCGCGGCCAGGGCCGCCGCGCCGCCCAGGACGCAGTGTTCCAGCAATAGCACCTGCACCACGAAGGTCCGTCTCGCCCCCAGGATCTTGTAATACACCGCCTCCTGCAGCCTCTCCGCTTCCGACGACAAGAGAGCGCCCACCAGAATCAACACCCCTGCGACCAGGCTGAAGGCCGTGAAGAACGACAGGATGGCGTGAAGCTGTTCGAGACGGCCGAGGATGGTCTTGACCACCTCGTGCATGTCGATACTGCTGACGTTGGGAAAACTGGACGCCATGCGATTCTGCAGCTCGGCAAGGCGGGCATCGGGGGGCCGCAAGGCGATGAAGTACGTTGACGGCGCCTCCTTCAAGGCCGCAGGATTCAACACATAGTCGAATTCCGGCCGCACACCCGACTCGTCCAGTTCTCGCGTGCTGGCCACCCAGGCTTCGACATCAACGCCCGACACCGTGAACGTCAATCGGTCTCCGATCCGCAGTCCTGCCTCATCCGCCAGCTCGCGGGTCAAGGAGACCTGCGGTGTCGCGGCGGGCAAGGGGAATATCGAACCGCCCCCGGCCACGGTCTCGCTGTCGAGCGCATGGTCATGCCAGGTCAAGCGAACCTCCCGATCCAGGTCGCCCCGCCGCCACTCCCCGGGGGCGTGGGGCAGCACGGGGCGCCCGTTGACGGCTCTGACTCGAGCCGGGACCACCGGATACGCGGGCGCCGCCATGCCCAGACGGGTCTGGAAAGCCGACAACTGATCCGGCTGGATGTCTATGAAGAACAGCGTGGGGCTGTCCGGTGGATACGTATCGGAAAACTCCTTCTGCAGATTGAACTCTACCGTGAGGAGTGCGAGGATGACGGTCAGCGCAGTGGCCAGCACCGTCACGAGCAGCCAGCTCTGGTTGCCGGGACGGAAGATGCCTCGCAGCGCCAGCCGCACCGTCAGCCGACGCGGCGAAAGACGCCGCAAGCCAGACAACAGGCCAGCCGAGAGGAGCGCCATGGTCAGCCCGACCCCGAGGAGTCCCCCCGTGAACTGGAAGGCCAGTCGCGCCGGCTGGACCTGCAGCCAGATGACGGCCGCCAGCACGGGAACCGCCAGCAGCGCCATGGGCGGCCGACGGCCGGCCGACCGTTGCTGGAATATCTCGACAGGCCGCACCTCGCCCACCGTGCTCAAGGGCATGAGCGTGAAGACGCCGGTGACCGCCGCTCCGGTGGCCCAGGCTGCCAGCACAGGCAGGAAGACCCATCGCACCTGCACGTCGGGTCCGAGCAGGTCAGGAGGCGCCGCGAACTGCAGCGCCAGCCCGACCGCGGTGCCCAGCGCCAGGCCCAGCACCGTCAAGAGACCCGCCAGACCGCTGTAGTGGCGTCGCAGGAAGGCCTGGCGGGCGCCCAGCGCCTTGAAGATGGCCATCGCTCCCCGCTGCTGCGCCATCCACGCCAGGAGGGTGCTCTGCATGCCGAGTCCGGCCAGCACCATGGTAAACGTCGCCGTCAGGGAAAGAAAGCTCAACAGTCTATCGAAAAACCCCTGCAGACGACCTTCCGCCGACTGCCAGGTCTCCACCGATGCTTCGTCGTGCTGGGCCCAAGGCCGCAGCACTTCGACGATGTGCTCGGACACGGCGGCCGAGGGGGTCTTGACCAGGGTTCGATAGAGGGCATGGCTGCCCGCACGGAGCAGGTCCAGCCGAGGCAGATCGGCCGCCGCCACCAGCAGGTGGGGGCCGAAGGCAAAGAACCGCCGGGTCTGGTCTGGCTCCTGGGTGACGACGTCAGCGATGTGCAGGGTCTCCGCCCCGACTTTGATCGCATCACCGACGGAGAGATGCAGGCGGGTGAGAAGCGACGCCTCGACCACCGCCTGGCCGGGCTTGAGCACGGTGCCCAGCGTGCGAGCCGACCGCAGCGCCACTGTTCCATACCAGGGCCAGGAAGGCGGCACCGCCTTGATCTGGCACAGCAGCACATGGCCGGGGACGGACACCATGGAGGCGAACTCCACCACCCGGCTGACCTCCGACCCGCTGTGGGCGGCCAGGGTGCGGAGGTGCTCCATGACCAGCGGCCCGGGCGGATGGGTGCCTCGCACCTGCACGTCGGCCGCGATGAGGCCCCGGGCTTGATCGAGGAGCGACTGGTCGACATTCGCCCGCAGGCTGCCCAGCGCCACCAGGGCCGTGATGGACAGCGCCACGCTGCAGAGGAAGAGCGCCAGCGTTCGCCGCCCGTAGCGAACGTCAGCCCAGACCAGCCGCCAGTTCACCGCAGCGTGCCGTCGACCAGGGTGAGACGGCGCTCAGCAGCCGCGGCCAGGGTCTGGCTGTGAGTGACCAGGACCAGGGCGGTGCCGGCGGCCTTGCGCATGTCGAGAAGCAAGGCCAGCACCTCGTCACCGCTCCGCTTGTCCAGGTTGCCGGTCGGCTCGTCGGCAAACAGGATGCGGGGGTGGTTGATCAGCGCCCGGCCCAGAGCCACCCGTTGTTTCTCGCCGCCGGACAGTTGGTGGGGCAGGCTGTTGAGCCGGCCTCCGAGCCCCAGCCGTTCCAACAGGTGCCGAGCCTCGCTTCGAGCTTCGCGGTGGCCCGCCAGCTCGGCGGGAAACGCCACATTTTCCCAGGCCGACAACGACGGTACCAGGTGGAACGCCTGGAAGACGAAGCCTATCGAACGGTTGCGCAGGACCGCCAGGTCGTCCTCCGTGGCCGTCGTCACGTCTCGCCCCTCGACCAGCAACCGCCCCGACGTCGGGCGGTCCAGCGCGGAGAGCAGCGACAGGAGCGTCGACTTGCCGCTTCCGGAGGCCCCCTGGATGGCCACGAATTCGCCCGCCGCCAGCGCCAAGTCAACCCCCGACAGGATGACCGTCTGGCGCCCGTCAATGGTGTACGACTTCGTCAGTTCAATAGCTTCGAGGATCACCCTGCGGTCTTCGCCCTAGTTAAGTTGCTGCAGGAAAGCCGCCAGGTGCTGCTGGTACTCGGTCGGGTGGAGCGGCTCGGCCAGGCAGTGGCCGGCGTCGGGCACGGCCCAGAAGCTCTCGGCCGGATCGCCCGCTCGCGACAACTGCAGGCCCTGTGAGAACGGCACCGAGCTGTCCCGGCCCCCATGGATGAGCAGCACGGGCTTCCGGCTCGCCGCCAGGCAGCGCAGCGGGCAGACGTCTGTGACCTGGAACGGGGCCACCAGCGAGACCTCCCAGTCGCACAGCGTCTGGAAGGGCCAGGAGGGCACGTGCCACTGGCTCCCCCGGAAGGCCATGATGGCGGCCAGATCCGAGAAGGCGCTGTCCGATATGACGGCTCGAACTTTCGAATAAGGCAGGGTCTGCAGAGCCGTCGCACCGCCCATCGACCACCCCATGACGACCACCCCGCGAGGGTCCACGTCTGGGCGGCGCACCAGTTGGTCGATGGCAGCCACCACGTCCCGGCTCTCCAGGTAGCCGTAGGTCGTCATGTCGCCTGTGCTGTCGCCGTGGCGGCGCAGATCGAGCATCAACACGTTGAACCCCAGTCGATACAACGGCATGGCCCGGTCGAGGAAAATCGCCTTGTTGGCAGAAATGCCGTGCAGGCCGACCGCCGTGCGTCCATGGGCGGCCGGGTTCGATAGGAACCAGCCCTTCAGTACCGCGCCGGTCGGGGTCTGGAAGGTCAAGGTCTGGTAGGCCACGTCATAGTCGGCCGGCGTCTTGCCACCCGACTCGTGCACGGGAAACAGCAACGCGGCGGTCAGACCGGTACTCGCTCCCAAGGTGGCCAACACGAGCGCCAACAAGAACGCCCCCATGTGGAACCACTTCCTCATCGCCCGTCGCCCATCGGAAACCGCTAAGTGAGATTCGGGTGTGCGAGTTCCCGTTTTCAAACGGGACTCTCGAAGCGGAGGGTGGAGAAGCCCAGCCCCAGGACGTCTCCGTCTCGCAAGGCCATGGGGCCCGTCAGGTGCCGTCCGTTGCACGTCGTGCCGGCCTTGGAGCCCAGGTCTTCGATCCAGAAGCAGTCGTCGTGCCAACTGATGGTGGCGTGTCGATGGGAGACCCGGGGGTCGCCCAGGCGCACGTCGCAGGTCTCGTCTCGTCCGACGATGCTGCGAGGCAGCCGTATCGGGTAGTGCTTGCCCTGCGCAAAGCCGCTCAGCCCCACCAGGCTGGGAGCCAGAAGAGTCGCTTCCCGCCAATCCGGCGGCGCCGTGCCGCTGGCACTGGCGATGTGGGCGTACACCTCCACCGCGCCGCTGGCGACCGATGGATGAGGTTCGAACGTGAACGTCACGGCGCCCATCCAGCGCAGGTCCCGAGACTTCGCCTCGGCCGCCAGGTAGTCGAACAACTCTTGCTTGAGGTCGTCGCCCAGGGCCACGAACGACAGCTCTTCGCCCGGATGGAGGTGGATGAAGAACTCGTTGGGGGCGACGTGGTCCGTCTGCCAGGCCTGGCTCTCCCGCACCATCTCGGTGACCAGGGCGCGAGCGACTTCGAGCGGATGGACGCGTCCTCGAAATCGCCCCCCCAGCCGCTCCTCGATCATGCGCCGCATGGTCTGCTCGAAGCGCTTCAGCGTCACAGCTTGCGCGATTCCCGATGCCGACCGCCGTTACCTTCGCTGGTGCTCTGGGTCCCGCAGCCTGGTCCTGGGCTGGTTGCAGGGGGACCCGCCAGCACTGCGGCTGCGGTGGATCGTGGTAGGGGAATGGGGTGGAACGGGGCGAACCTGAACCGTCCATGGGTCTTTTGAAGAAGGTCGTCCAGCCCACGCCGGACGGCGACATGAGCGTCATCGACCACCTCGATGAGCTGCGCACGCGCATCATCATCAGCATCGTCGCCTGGGCCTGTGCCGCCGGTCTGGTCTGGTACCTGACTCCGGACATGTTGCGGTGGATGGTCTATCCCCTTCACGGAACCAAGCTGTATGCACCCGGACTGCAGGATGCCTTCATGATCTACCTTAAGCTCGCTTTGATCGGCGGGGGTTTCCTGGCTGGACCGGTGGTCCTATGGCAACTGATCCTGTTTGTCGTCCCCGCGCTGACGTCGAGAGAGCGTCGTGCCGTCCTCAGCATTGTCCCCTTCGGAATCATCCTTTTCGTGACTGGCGTAGCCTTCAGCTACTTCCTGGTGCTGCCCACCGCGATCCGATTTCTCCTCAGCTTCACGGGTGCGGGCACGATAGAGCCGATGCTCATGGTCGACAAGTACCTGAGCTTCGTGAGCACGCTGGCCCTCATGTGCGGCGTCATCTTCCAAATGCCGCTCATCATCCTGGCCCTCGGCTTCATCGGTCTGGTGAACGCCAAGCTTCTGTCCGACTATCGACGCTTCGCCTGGTTCGGCTGCTTTCTGCTGTCTGCGGTCATGACGCCGACCCCCGACGCTTTCACGATGTGCATCGTGGCCTTTCCCATGGTGCTCCTCTATGAAGTCAGCATCATCCTGGTGAAGATCTTCAACCGCCCCTCGCGTGAGCAGAACCCTCCTTCGGAAGAGATTTAAGCAGCGTTTCTAGAGCAGCCACGTCTCTCACCGGCGGACGGCACGTGCGGCCTTCGCAGAGGTACACCGCCCCTTCCGATACACCCTCCAGATACGGGTGCCACTTCACCACCTGCGGATCCACCTTCATCAAGACCCGGTGAGGAATGAAGTGCCGTCGGATGACCCGCACCAGGTCGGGGACGTTTCCAGCGACCACCAGGTGCGTCACCGACCCCAACATCCAATCCATGGCACACAACATGTTGGGGATGGCCGCCGGTGTCCGCCCACCCAGCGTTGCCACGATTTTCTCCGCTCTCGCCCGCCATGACGGCCGATCCACCAGCTCGGCCAGACGCAGCAGGTTCAAAGCCGCGACGGAATTGCCCGAGGGCTCGGCGCCGTCGTAGTCCGACCGGCCTCGCAGGAGCACGCTGGGGTCCCTTCCGTTGGTATCGAAATAGGCGTCTTCGCCCCAGAAGAGCCGGTCCTGGGTCTCCTGCAGCTCCACCGCCCGCACCAGCCACGTGCTATCGAAGCCCGCTTCGTACAGGTTCAGATAGCCCTGGACGGTGTGCGCATAGTCGTCCAATACGGCGTCGATGCCGGCATCGCCATCCCGATATCGACGCTTCAACTCTCCCTCGACCCACAGGTGGTCCCACAGAAACGTTGCCGCCTTCTCCCCCGCCTTGATCCACGCGGCTTCCTCCGTCACCTCGCAGCCTTTCGCCAGCGCCCCGATCATCATCCCGTTCCACGACGTCAGAACCTTGTCGTCCAGATGGGGCCGCGGGCGTTTCGAACGAGCCTCGAACAAGACTCGTCGAGCCTCCTCGAGCCCGTCAGCATCGCCCACCTGCTGGAGCACGTTCTTGTCTGCGAACTCGCCGTGCGGATCGTGTCGGACATTGCCGTCTGGACGCACGTCGTAGGCGGTCGCAAATTTTCGATACTGCTCTTCGGGCAGGAGATCCAGCACCTCCCGGTCCTCCCACACGTAGAAGGCCCCCTCGCTTTTCTCCGCGGGGTTGTCCGGCCGCGGGCTGTCCGCATCCTCGGCCGAATAGAAGCCGCCCTCCGGCGCCCGCATGTCCCGCAGGACATACTTCACGACGTCCCGGGCGATGTCCAGCATCTCGCCATCGCCGCTCGCCTGCCAGGCCTCCGCACAGGTCGTCAGGATCTGCGCCTGGTCGTACAGCATCTTTTCGAAGTGGGGCACGTGCCAGGCCTCATCGACCGAATAGCGGTGGAAGCCCCCGCCCAGCGCATCATGAATGCCGCCCCGGGCCATTTTCTTGAGCGTCGTCACGGTCATCGCCACGTCGCCGCTGCGCAGGAGGAAGCTGTAGACCACCGGCCGCGGAAACTTGGGGGCGCCTTCGAACCCTCCGTGCACCGGATCATAGGCCGATGCGAAATAGCGATAGCCCTCTTTCAGTGCCTTCTCGGAGACCTTCCCCGAGCTCCCGCCCCCTATCGACTGGAGGGCCCCGACCACCCGCTGCGCCGACGTCGTGATGGCCAACGGGTCCTCGCGCCACTCCCGGGCGATGCCCAACAGCACCTGCTTGAAGCCGGGCGAGCCGTAGCGGGGCTCCGGGGGAAAGTAGGTCCCGCCGAAGAACGGCGCCAGCTCGGGGGTGAGGAACACGCTCATGGGCCACCCGCCTCCGCCCGTCGTGGCCTGTACGAACGTCATGTAGACGTGGTCGATGTCGGGGCGCTCCTCCCGATCCACTTTCACCGCCACGAAGTGCTCGTTCAACACGGACGCGATAGCCTCGTTTTCGAACGACTCCCGCTCCATGACGTGGCACCAGTGGCATGTCGAATAGCCCACCGATAAAAATATCGGTTTGTGTTCCTGGCGGGCCTTGTCGAAGGCTGTCTGGCCCCACGGATACCAGTCCACCGGGTTGTGGGCGTGCTGCAGCAGGTAGGGACTCTTTTCCTGGGCCAGTCGGTTGCTTTTCATGCCCGGGGATTCTCTTGCACTTTTTAGGCGTCCTTTTCAAACCAGGATGAGCAGGGCCGGCGCCTAATGGATGCGCTGTGGAACCATGGCAGGAAGCGGCCGACGCCATGCTCTGTCGGGACTGGTTTGCGGCGGCCGCGGCGGCCAGTCGGCTGCGCTCCCTGCCGGACTATGAACAGCACCACGGCCCCATGTTGGCCGATCTGTCGGCCCTGCTGCCCCGCGGCCCCTTCGCCAAGGCCTGGTTCGGACGAGACTTCGTCGGCCACGCCGACGCCATCACCGCCGTCGCCGCGCTGCGAGACGAGCCGGTGGCCATCAGTGCCGGGGTAGACGGCACCATCCGCCTCTGGCACCTGGACGACGGCGCTTGCGTGCGGGTGCTGCGAGGCCACGAATCCACCATCGTCACGCTGCACCTGCCGCTCGAGGGGCGCACGCTCTTGTCTCTCGACAGCGGAGGCCTGCTCATCCAGTGGGACCTGGTGAGCGGCCAGGAAGTCCGGCGCCACAAGACCCCCGCCTGGATGCTGGACGGCACGCCCGACGGCCGCCTCATGCTGTGGGCGGGCCCCATCGGCATCACCGTCGTGCAGATCGACAGTGGCCGCCACCTGCGTACCTTGCATACCTCGTGTGCCGCCATCTCGATCAGTCCTGACGGCCGCCGGGCCGCTACCGCGACGACCGACGGCTTCATTCGCCTCTGGTCGGTGGCGACCGGCTCGCATCTCTATACCCTGGGCGGCCCGGTGCCCCCGGTCCGCAGCATGCGGTTTGCCGGGGACGGCCAGGGGGTGATGGTCGGGTGCGAGGATGGCAGCGTCCGGCTGTGCGATCCGCAAGGCCGCAAGGAGATCCGCGTGCTCAGCGGCCACACCTCGCCCGTGACCGGCCTGTGTTCCTCGGCCGACGGTCAAGCCATGGCCAGCGGTGACGCCAGTCCCTGCGTGCGAGTGTGGGACCTGCGCAGCGGCACGGCGGTCGCCAACCTGCTGGGTACGCCAGGCTGGGGGAGGGTTCTGGCCATGTCGCCCTTGGGCGACCGACTGATCGCTGGCGGTGAGGACGGCGTGCTCCGCCTGTGGCACCTCGACTGGCACGTGGAGGGCCGCCGCGAGGACGATTGGGACGAGAAAGCCCTGCCGTGCGTGGAGTGGTACCTGGCGACGTGGCCCCGGCCCCGGCACGACTGGAACGACGACTATTACGACCGGCTCTTGGCCGAGCTACGCTTGCGCGGCTACGGGCACGTCTCCCGCGACCTGCTCATGCAGGTCATGCACGAGGTCATCCGCGCCCGTCAGCGGCTGTCGCAACTGCGTTCGTCGTGACCCGGGCCAGGGGGCGGCCCAGGTAGGCGCACAGGTCGGCTATCTCTCGCATGAGCTCGCCAAAGCGCTTGAAGTTGAGTGACTGCTGCCCATCCGATAGGGCCTTTTCCGGGTGCGGATGGACTTCGATCTGCAGCCCGTCGGCGCCCGCCACCAGCGCCGCCAACGCCATGGGCCGGACCAGCGAGGCCTTGCCGGTGCCGTGGCTGGGATCGGCGTAGATGGGCAGGTGCGAGATCTCCTTGACGACCGGAATGGCGGACAGGTCCAGCGTGTTGCGAGTAGAGGTTTCGAACGTTCGAATGCCTCGTTCGCACAGGATGACGTTCGCATTCCCGGCCGCCATCAGATATTCGGCCGACAGCATGAACTCTTCAATGGTGGCCGCCATGCCACGCTTGAGGAAGACGGGTCGGCCGGTGGCGGCACTGTCTTTCAAGAGATCGAAGCTGGCCATGTTGCGGGTGCCGATCTGGAGGATGTCGGCATATTGCGATACGAGCGGCAGATACTTGGTCTCGGTCACCTCGGTGATGACGGGCAGGCCGGTCTGGGTGCGAGCCTCGGCCAGAAGCTGCAGGCCTTCTTCCCGCAGGCCCTGGAAGCTGTACGGCGAGGTGCGCGGCTTGTAGGCACCCCCTCGCAGCACGGCCGCGCCGGCTTCCTTGACAGCGTGGGCCGTCTCGAGAAGCTGAGCCTTGCTCTCCACCGCGCAGGGGCCGGCCATGACCACGAACGGTGCCCCGCCGCCGGTGCGAACCGGCCCGACCTGGACCACGGTCGGCTCGGGCTTGAAGTGGCGGCTGACCAGCTTATAGGGGCTGGAGACGTAGACGACGTCCTGCACGAGCCCCAGCGCCAGCAGGTGATCCTTGAAAGTCGCCTTCTCCTGCGGCGGGATGCCGATGACCCCGACAATCGTCTTTTCCTCGCCGCGGGACACGTTCACCCTCCAGCCGTTCTCCGTCACCATCGAGGTGATGCTGGCCACGTCGGCGTCCGACGCTCCATCTTTCAATACAATGACCATGGCTTGCCTCCTCGCAGAGGCTTTGGGTTCGGGCTCCGGGCCCGGTCAGTCCTGCAGGCGGTTGGCGACGAAGATGGCGCCGAACGACAAAGCGCCGGCCAGTCCGGCCAGAATCCAGGCGTCGGACGTGTGGTTGTTCACGATACGGCTGTAGATGCCCGTCGCCAGGGTCTCGGTCGAGCCGGGCACGATGCCCGCCACCAGCATGGTGGCGCCAAACTCGCCCAGACTGCGGGCAAAGGTGAGCAGCGACCCGTTGACGATGCCGCGGCGGGCGAGGGGCAGGCTGATGGTGCGAAACACGTCCCAAGGCGAGGCCCCCAAGGTCGCCGCAGACTGCTCCAGAGAGCCCGGCACGGCGGCAAAGGCCTGTTGAACAGACCGCACCAGGAGCGGGAACGCCATGACCATGGCGGCGATGGCGGCTGCCACCCACGTGAACACGACATCCGGGTCGAGCCAGTGCAGCACGGTGAGAAGGGCCAGACCTGCTGCCACGGGGGGCACCACCAGCGGAAGATTGACGGCCGCTTCCACCCACGGCGACTTCCGGTGGGCCAGAAACCACCCGGTGGCGACCCCGGGGACGAGCGAGACGGCCGTACTGGTGCTGGCCACCTTGAGCGTGACCCACAAGAGCGAGCCCAGCTCCGGCGCCGTCAAGGCGGGCCGAATCCGGCCTGTCGAAAGCGTTGCTGATTGTCCGGGGTCTGCAAATCTATCAGGAAAGCCCGCCCAGCCGGGGTATCGTGGAGAAGCGACAGGCCGTATTCCGCCCTCACGGCGGGGACGACCAGCGCGACGGTCGCGTGGCGGAGCCCTGCTGCGTCGGTCTGGTAGACGAAACCGGCGTCGGCCGCGCCGCTGTCGACGGCCGAGGCCACGGCCCGCACGTCGCCGACCGGCACGGTGGGCAGCGCATCCCAATCCAGACCGGCCGCCTTCACGGCCTGGCGGGCGTAGTGTCCGATAGGCACGGCCGGCTCGCAGACTGCCAGGTGCCGCAAGCCGACCTTGGCCAGGTCGGCCACCTGGTGGAGGCGGGGGGCGAGGTCCGGGCGAACCAGCACCACGACCTGGTTGGAGAGCAGCGCCTGCGGGGCCTGGATGCGATGCGCCTCCACCAAGGGGTCCTGGCTTTCCATGTCGGCCGAGATGAGGACGTCGGCCGGGGCCCCGGCCAGGACCTGCTGGACCAGCAGGCTGGAAGCCCCGAAGCTGTAGCGGACCTCCAGTCCGGGGGTGGCCAGTTGTGGCAGCACGTCGGCCAGGCTGGCCGCGGCCAGCACCGTCAGGGTGGTTGGGTGAGATGGCGGCGAACACCCACCGACCGCGACCATCAGGAGCCCTGCCACCCACGTCTTGGTTGCCATGGGACGCCGTATTGGACGGTAGCGCCAGGGAGCCTGCCGGTTCGTCTAGAATACCTGAGGGAATACATGAGCACCGTCGTTGCGTGCCCGTCCTGTGGGGGGCTCCATCAGAACCAGCGAGCCACGTGCGCACAATGCGGCATGGCCTTGGGATCCTACGAGGTGACGCCGCGGGCGCAAACCCCCGCGGCCCGACCGGACGGGCCCCTCGGGCCCGTCGAGGGTGACCTCGACGACCGCTATCGAGTCTTGCGACCCATCGACGACTGTGCCGCCGTCCGGTCCCGCCAGGCCTACGTGGCCCAAGATCTGCGCTGTCGGAACTGTGGGGCCCGCCACGGCGAGAGGGACATGGTGTGCGACACCTGCGGCCTCAGCCTGGACGAAGAGATTACGCTCATGTGCCAGGTCGAGCCGGGGGCCGCCGGGGTGGCCCGCCGGCTGATGGAGGACCTCGCCCACGACTGGCCGGATCGCCTCATCCGGGTCCGCGCCGTGTTCGAGCATGAGGGGGTTCACTTCGCCGTGCTGGCGGATGGCATGTCGCAATTGGACGTCTGGCACTGGGGTGAATCCGGCGATTTTTATGACGAAATCGCCAAGGTGCTGGGCACGATGGGCACCCTGGGGTTCCATGGCTATCGGATTCCCATCCTCAGCCAGGCCCTGGGCGTGTCGGCCCAACAACTGGTCCTGACGCCGCTGGCGGTCGCGCGCCCGGCCGGCGACCCCGATGAAATCAGCGGTCTTCCTTCTATCGAACAGACCTCCATTGAGTTCTTGGAACGCCTGGAGCAGCTCGCCACCCAGCAGGAACACCCCCGCCTGGCCGAGACCCTGCAAGGGGTGCGCCGGTTGATGGCGGCGGCCTCCGCCAACTACTTGGAGACGGGCGTTCGCGTCTTGATGGAAGCGGCCGATGCCACCCGCCGGGTGCCGGCCCTCCGCCTGGTGTCCGGGCGTGTTTCCAGCGAGGGCGTGCTGCGGCGCGGCTCGGCCAACGAAGACAGCGCCATCATGGTCGAATTCAGTCGGGTGTGGGTGGCCGAGCCCCACTCCTTCGGCTTTTACGGCGTCGCCGACGGCATGGGCGGGCACGACGCCGGCGAGGTGGCCAGCCGGCTGGCTCTGGAGGCCCTGGCCTCGTGGGTTCTCCACCGCGTGGCCGAGCCGTGGCTGGTCAACCAGGGCATGCCGTCCGAGGAGATCGGGCGCCTGTTCCTGGAAGGGGTGGAGCAGGCGCATCGGCGGGTGCGGGATGGCGGTGAAGACGCCTCCAAGGACATGGGCACCACCTTGACGGCGGCGGTGGTGGTCGACACGCAGGTCTTCGTGGTCAACGTGGGCGACAGCCGCACCTATCTTTGGCGAGCTGCATCGCACACCCTGCGGCAGGTCAGCCACGACCATTCGGTGGTGCAGGAGCTGGTGGATCGAGGCGAGCTGGCGCCCGAAGACGTCTATACCGACCCCCGCCGGAATGTCATCCTGGCCTCGCTGGGTGCGCCCACCGAGGCGTCCGGGGTCGACCTTTTCACCGACGTCCTGGAACCCAACGACCGACTCATGTTGTGCAGCGACGGCCTGTGGGAAATGGTGTTCGACCCGCACCTGGCCGCGGTGCTGGAGCGCAACACCGACCCCCAGGCGTGCGCCGAGGAACTGGTCAACCTGGCGTGCGCGCACGGCGGCGTCGACAACGTCACGGCCGTGGTCGTGCAGTTGCAGGAGCGCCCCGCTCTTTAGTTACGGGGGCGCTGGGCATGGTGGTGCTGGCCCCGGGAGACGGCGTCGGGCTGGCGGTGGAGACCGCCGCCGGAGTCGCTGTCGGGGTGGGCGCGGCGGGGGTGCGCCCCCGCACCAGGAAGCCCAATCCAGCCGTCAGTCCGGCGACGGCCACCGTTCCGGCCAGGATGCCCGGCCAGGTGTGGAAGAAGGTGGGATGGGCTGGGAGCACTTTCACGCGCGCGGTGGGCGCGGCGGTCATGGGGTCGTCCGTCGTCAGCCAGCGGCGCACCTGCGCGATGTCGGCCGGGCGGTCCTCCGCGCGGGCGGACAGCATGCGGAGGACGGCTCGCTCCACCCGCACCGTGACCTCCGGGTTCAATTGTCGGAGAGGTCGCAGCGTATCTGCGACCGTGCGCACCACTGCGATGGGCGGGGGTTCGCCGCACAACAAGGCGTATATGGTGGCGCCTAGAGAATACACGTCGCTACGGGCGTCGCAAGTCGACAGATACTGCTCTGGAGGCGAGAAACCCAGGCTGCCAGCCCCTTTGAGGTAGGTTCCAGTGGTCTCCTCGTCGACGGCCGTGCGGGCAATGCCGAAGTCGATGAGTCGAATCTTCCCGTTGGCGTCGAGCATGATGTTGCTTGGCTTGAGATCTCGATAGATGATGGGCGGCTTGTGACGATGCAGGTATTCGAGAACGTCGCAGATCTGCAGCATCCAGCCCAGCACTATCGATTCCTCGAGAAAGCGGGGCGGCTTGGGAACATATCGATCGAGCGAGTGTCCCTCGACCAGCTCCAGCACCAGGTAGTGGCTGTCGCCGTCTGAGAAGTAGTCGAGGATCTTGACCAGGCTGGGATGATTCAGCATGGACAGGATGCGGGCCTCGGACTGGAACTGGGCCACGGCCTTGCTCCACTGTTTCGGGTCCGGTTCGTCGCCCCACAGTTCCTTGACCGCGACGACCTGGTTGAGCAGCTTGTGGCGAGCCTGGTAGACAGCTCCCATGCCGCCCTGGCCCAACAGGCTCTCGATCACGAACCGCTCGTGCAGGATGGTGCCTGGAGCCTTGAGCGGCGGCCGTTTCTTGGGCTTCGGCAACATGCGCATGGGTTCCGTCTGGTGACGATCTTGGCCTGCTCAGCGCCGGCTGCCCAGCTCCTGCAGCGCTTGGGCGATGCCCCGTAGATCCTCGGCCAGCAGGGGGTCGGACAGTCCGTTCTTGATTTTCTTCTGGGCGTAGGTGACCTGGCACGGTTCGGCGTGAAAGTTGCGGCGAAAGTCTTCTGGCGAGGCGTGGCACAGTTCCCGGGCGAGGTACAGGGCGATCTGGCGGGCCCGTTTGACCCGCAGGGTGCCTTTGCCGCTGACCAAGTCGCGCACCGCCAGATTGAAATGTCGGCTCACAACTTCCTGGATGTCGCCGATGGGCGTGACCCGGCCGTCGCACGCCCCCACGTTGCCGTAGAGCGCCGTCTCCACCTGCGACAGCGTGTCGAGGTCGCCCCCTTTGCGGTGGTGCTCGTGCAGGCGCTTGACCGACGCCTCCAGTTCGCGCACGTCGGCGATGGGCTTGCGAGCCAGGCAGTACACCACCGGCCGGGACAGGGTGAGCCCCAGCAGCTCGGCTTTGCGGGCCACCATCTCGACTCGCTCTGGCAGCTCGGGAAACTGAATCTCCACGTGCACCGACTGCGCCATGCGGCTGCGCAGGCCGACGCCGACCTCGTGGTCGGGCAGGTCCCGCCCGGCCAGCACCACCTGAGCCCCGGAGGCGACGAGCTGGTTGAGCACCGAGTACGCCTCTTCCTGGGCGCGGGATTTCGTGCCCAGCATCTGCACGTCGTCCATCAGCAGGTACTGCAGATGGCGGTACTTGCCCCGAAACTCCGACAGACGGTTGCGAGCCATGCTGACGATCATCTCTTCCACAAAGTTGTGGGCCGAGCAGCACAGCGCGAGATGCTGGCGCCGGTCGCCCACCTGATTGACGATGGCCTGTAGCAGGTGGGTCTTGCCCAGGCCGCAACCGCCGTGGATGAAGAGCGGGTTGTAGAGCGTGCTGGGCCCCTCGGCCACCTGGCGCGCCAAGTGGAAGGCGTTGTGGTTGGAATCGCCTACCACGAAATTGTCGAAGCGCAAGGCTCGTTGGGCCGGGTCTCGGGGAAATCCGCCCAGATCGAGAAACGCCGTCCTGAGTTCAGCGAGACGCTGCACGTAGGCCGCCTCGATCTCGGCCGGCGTGGCTTGGGCCGAGACATTCAGCAGGCTGCGTGAGGCCGCTCCGGGCTCGTCTGGCATGCGGTGGGTGCTCCCGGGTTCGGTGTGGAGCCGCATGGTTCGCCCGCCTCCGGGACGGCACCTCCTACGCCTTGGTATCGAATCCCTCGAAGGTATCGGGATCGAAGTCGTCTACGATGCTGTCCCACACCTCGGCGACCGCCAGCAGTTTGACGACCTTGCACAGACTCGGCTTGCCGGCCGTGCAGTTGGGGCAGCGGTGGAAGCCCAGCCACAACTCGGGGGCCTCGGGACAGTAGGGGCGGTGAAGGTTGAACGCTTCGGGGGTCACCTCGTGGGTGAACGGCTCGCCGTGGCGGGGCAACTCGTCCAAGAGGCGCGAGGTCGTCCGCGACGCCGTCCGCGGCACGGGCTGGAGGGGCTCCGGCCGCGGCGCGAACCCTCCGACCAGGCGCGGGGGCGGGCCCACGATGCGGGGTCGCAGGAGGGCGGGGACGATGGGCACCGACGTGCCGGTCCCGCCGCCCGAGCGCGCGGCCGGGACGGCCGGAGATGGCCGTGCACCCGCTCTGACCAGGTGCAGCAGCTCGTGCAGGCGGTTCAGGCTGCCGTTCTCAATGAGGGGACGGGCGGCCTCCACCAGCTCGGGCTCCGGCGCGGGCTCGGGCGCAGGGGGCGGGGGCGCGGTGAGCTCCCGGTGGATTTCAACTCGCGTGGGCAGTCGGACCACGTCTCCTGGATACACCACGTGCACGCTGCCGGAGGTGATCCCGTGGCCCTTCGGATCGCGGGCCATGAAGTCCATGGCGACCTGGGCATCCGCCTCGTCCAGGCCATGGCTGCGCAGGATCTTGAACAAATACTCGCCCCTGACCACCTTATGGTGGATGGGACCTTGATCGGAGGCGCTTGGGAGGGACTGCGCGGCGTCATGCTTGGCCATGCGGCCCTCTCCGTTGTTGCCGAGCTGCGCTGCTCACTTGCATACGGGTCTAGTAGGCGTCCCTCGTGGGGCTACCTACGTTCTGTAGCGACAACGACCCACGTGCGCTGCTCCTCGGCGCCTAGGATAGGACTCGCCTGGCCGGCGCCTGCCGCTCGCACAGTCCCTCCCAATCGCCTCTCAGCCAACTGCACCCCCGAAGAGTTTCGCTGCCAACCTCTTCCCCACAGCCCTGGTCAAGCTCCTGCCGCAGGAGATTTGGGGGCTGCCCCTAAACAGGAGGGGCACGCTCAGGTCGTGGCGATCCAGGTGCAGAGGGGACGGAGCTACGTTGGCACGGTACTGGTGGGTCTTGTTGTTGAGTGCGCTGGTAGGGCTGTGCAAGCCCGCGGCGGCGCAGGTGAAGCAATTGCCGGTGGCCATCCTGGTGGTGACCGACGGCGGCGATCAGAAGATGCGTCAATTGGAGACCGCCATCACCGGCTATATCAAGGAGCTGCGTTCCCAGTATGGCCTCGACAAACACATTCTGCCCATCCTGTCGTACCACTTCAACGTTCCCGAGGAGCGGGAATACTGTGAGAAAAAGCTGGGCATCCATCGCTCCGACCTTGTGTTCATCGGGGTCTGCACCGAAGAGGGGCTGGTCGTCAAGAAGATCTTGAAGTCAGCCCCCCGGGTGGACGATCCGAGGAGCGAGTCTTTCCAGATGTTCCAACGGGTGGCCCTCAAGCTGGGCATCAACATCACGCCGACCGGGGGCGCCACGTCTGCCCCGACGCCGACCGTGGCGGTCGAAGGATCGAAGATCGCCTTCAAGCGGTTCGTGACCTCCAACGAAGACGGCGAGCCGTGCAGCGTGTTCAAGGCCGACGATCCGGCCATCTTTTTCAACGTGTTTGTGGATAATCTGGACGAACAAAGCGACCATGAGCACACCGTGAAGCTTCATATCCGGCGGTCCGACAACGCGGTGAAGATCAACCTGCCCGAGCTGGGCGGCACGTTTGGCATGAAAGCCGGGGTACCGTTCAAGGACAAGGAAGTGCTGGCCTTGGCCGATGCGGAGGGGAACGGCCTGGCCGTCGCCCCGGTGCCGGGCAGCAGCGCGCCGACCCTGGGCATGTTGCCCCCCGGTTCCTACAAGGTGGGGGTGGAGATCGACGGCCACCAGGTCACCGAGGGCAGCTTCAGCATCGTACCCAAGGACTTTCAAAAGGTGGCTGACGGCAAGCTGGGCATCCTCGAGGCGTTCGTCTCCGACGAGCACGGCCACGCCATGACCAGCTTCACGCCGACCAATGCCAACGGGGTCTACTGCTTCGTGACCCTCGCCAATCTGGACATGGACGAAGATCACGCCCACCAGGTGACGGTGACCTATATCGATCCGACCGGCAAGGTCTATGCCCATCCGCTCGGTGGCGACTTCACCGCCGTCAAGGGCAACGACCTCAGCCAGATGGAGTTTCCCGACGACGTGGATCCCAACCACTCCAACGGGTTCCTCATGAAGAACAACCTGGACAAGGCCCCGACCGGCCAGTGGAAGATCCAGGTTGCCATCGACGGCAACGTGGTCCGGGAACTGCCCTTCACCCTGAGCCAGCAGTAGAAAGGACCGACATGTTAGCTCCGGGTTCCCTGCTGCAGGGAAGGTACCGTATCGACAGGCACTTGCAGGACGGCGGCATGAGCGCGGTCTACGTCGCCTTCGACATGAGCCTGGAGGCCAAGGTGGCCGTCAAGGAGATGCGAAGTCAGTACCTGTCGCCCAGCGAGCGGGTCGAGGCGGCCAAGCAGTTCCGGTTGGAAGCGCAAATGGTGGCGAATCTCAACCATCCGGGCCTGCCCAGGGTGACGAACTATTTCGAGGCCGGCGAGACCAGCTACCTGGTCATGGATTTGATCGACGGCGACTCCATGGAGCGCATGATGAACCGCTGGGGCAAGCCCTGCCCCGTGCCGCTGGCGCTGGCATGGGTCTATGAGGTCGCCCAGGTGTTGGATTACCTCCACACCAAGACCCCCCCCGTCATCTTCCGGGATCTCAAGCCCAGCAACATCATGGTGACTGGAACCGGGCACATCAAGCTGATCGATTTTGGCATATCGAAAGTATTCGATAAAGATACCGGCGGGGGCACCCGCACCATCATCAAAGGGGCGGGCACGCCCGGCTATGCGCCGCCCGAACAGTACGGCACGACGGCCAAGCAGCGCACCGATCCTCGGTCCGACATCTATGCCCTGGGCGCAACGCTCTACACCATCCTGGCCTACCAGATTCCTCCGGAAGCCACCGATCGTTGGATGAACCAGGTGCCCTTGGTGCCGGTGAGGGAGTACAACAACACCATTCCTCAAGAGATCGAGGCGGCCATCGAGCAGATGATGGCCCTCAAGCAAGAGGATCGCCCTGGATCGGTCAAGGACGTCATGGAAGACCTGCTCAAGGTCATGGGGGGCACGGTTCCCAAGATTGAGTTGCCCCCCAGCATGCTCAACACCCGGTCGGAGGAGCCGGTGACGCCGGTCGTGGCGGTGCAGGCGGTGAGCACGGCGCAGGTACCCGGGTCACCGACCGTGGCTCCGAACATGGGCTATCCGTATGCTCCGCCGACCGGACAGCAACCTTACTATGCGCCGCCCGGCTACCCCCCGCCCCAATACGCACCGCCCGGTTACCCGGTGCCGTACGGGGCGCCTCAGACGTCGCCCATGCCGTATTATCCGACCGTCCAGCCGCAGGGCTATCCGCCTCCGCCCGGCTATCCCCCGCAGGCTGGCTATCCTCCGCCCGGCTATCCACCGGTGCCCATGCCGCCCCAGCTTCAGCCGGCGCCGCCCCCGGTGCAACCCCAGACGCCCAGCCTGCAGGCGGCCACGCAGGTGGCGCCCAGCAATTTGACGCCGAACACGGACCGTATCGAACTGCTGGGCAACGCGACGACGGCTCGCAAGATGAAGCCGCAGGGGGGAGGCCTGCCCATGGGGGCCATCATCGGCGGGGTGGCCGTGGTGGCGATTTGCGCGACGGTCGGATTCGTGGTCAAACACGGGCCTCCGCAGCCTGCCCCGTCGCTCCCGCCCACATCTCCCGTGGCCGTCACGACGCCACCCACAGCCAGTGCCACGCCCGTGACTTCATCGAGTCCGCCGCCCTCGGTGTCGAACACGCCATCCGCGAGCACCACGCTGCCCCCATCAATCAACCCGTCGAGCGCCAAGCTGACGCTTCACTTTGACAACCCCGTGCCAGGTGCGAGCATTCTGGTGGATCACAAAGTCGTGGCAGACACGGATGGTTCGAAGGATCAGAAGATCGACATGCCCGATGGGGGCGAGACCGTTGAAGTTCGAATGGAGGGCATCCGGACCAAACCCAGGATCCTGGCAAAGGGGCAGTCCAGGCTCAGCTTTCAGCTTGACCGGATGGTGTCTTTCAGCTCCGGTGTGAGCGGGACGACCTTCCACCTGGTGGGCTTGAATGGAGCCGCCAAAGGCGTTCACATGGACGTGCGGAGCAATTCCAGCAAGGCGTTGCCGCCGGGCGACTATAGAGTCACGGCCAGTGCTCCCGACCACAACGATGCGAAAGACCCGAGCCACCGTTTTGTCCCGGCCGAACACTTCAGCCTGGACCCGAAAGAACGGCCCAAGCCTACGTACACGCCCCCACCCGAGACTCCCCACCATTACTATACACCCATAGCTCCTCCACCGCGGCCTCGCAACACGCCAGGACCGCACGCGACGGCTGGGTAGCGCTGAGACAGCGCCCCACGCCGCTGCCTACAGCACCTGCTTGATGTGGGCCTCCAGTTCGGGTGCCTCCATGACCTGGGCGATGGCGGGCTTGGCTTTGCCATCCTTGCCTACGATGATCATGGTGGGCGTTCCCTCGATGCCATACTTCTCGTCCAGGCCACGGTTGTCGGCCTGGTTCACGTCGACCCGTACGAAAGTCATCTGGTCCTGATACTTGTCCTTGAGCCCATCCACGATGGGCGCCATATGCTGGCAAGCACTTCAATGGACTTGATAGAATTCCAGGAACACCGGGCGGTGTTGATTGAGTGCCGTATCTACCTGGCTCTGGGCGCTGAGACCGCCGGGCGCGGTCGCCGGCGTCTCGGCCCTGTCGCAAGCGGGGAGCAGCGCCCCGGCCAGCATCAGGCCTAGCAACGTGCGTCGATTCATGCGGTAGCCTCCTTCAATCTTGTCGTGGTTCGATATGCCTTGAGAATGGGTACGGTGAGGAATACGTAGAGGGGAATGTGCCACGCCTGGGTCATGATGGCGCGAATCACCTCAGCGCTTACACTAGTTCCATAAACCAGATTCATGAAGCACGGCACCAGCCACACCTTGGTAATGAGCATGCCGACTGCGACGGCACAACCGATGGCCCACCACTGCTCCTGCTCGTGTTTCTTGAACAACATCAGGACGCCCGGCGGTATGGCTCCCGTCAAGGCCGCGGTGATGGTAAAAAGAAAACTGTACCCGTGGGAACTGGCCGGTACGAGGAGCACGCCCACGATGTCCGAGACGCCTCCGACCAGGGCCCCACCGGCCGGTCCCAGGGTAAATCCCGCCAGCACGATGGGAAGCCCGCCCAGGTTCAACCCCCCCATGTGTTGCGGGGCCATGAAGCGCCGCACCACGATGCAGAGAGCGACCAGCACGGCGGCCTGGGTGTAATATCGAATCGGTTTTTTCACCCCCCTACTCTCTCATGCCCAGGCCTCGCCGTCAAGCCCCGCCGGCCTTGACAGAGCCCCAGGCCTCCGGTATTGTAGGCGGGCGTGTTGCAAGAGAAAAGCACCCTTCTATCTGAAATCAAGCGACGGCGAACCTTCGCCATCATCTCCCACCCCGACGCCGGCAAGACCACCCTGACGGAGAAACTGCTCCTCTACGGGGGGGCCATCCAGCTCGCCGGCTCGGTGCGCGCCCGCCAGAACCAGCGGCGCGCCGCCTCAGACTGGATGGAGCTGGAACAGAAGCGAGGCATCTCCATCACCTCGACGGCCCTCGAATTTCCCTATGCCGGCTGCCAGATCAACCTGCTGGACACCCCGGGCCACCAGGACTTCAGCGAGGACACCTATCGAACGCTGTTCGCCGCCGATGCCGCCGTCATGCTGCTGGACAGCGCCAAGGGCGTGGAGCCTCAGACCCTCAAGCTGTTTGCCGTCTGCCGACAGCGGGGCTTTCCCATTCTCACCTTCATCAACAAGATGGACCGGCCGGGTCGGGATCCGTTCGACCTGCTCGACGAGGTGGAGAAGGTCTTGGGGATCGCCGCGGTGCCTCTCAACTGGCCGGTGGGATCGGGCAGCGACTTCAAAGGCGTGTACGAGACCCGGGAGCGCCAACTGCACCTGTTCGACCGGGTCGAGCACGGCGCTCGGCGGGCCCCGGTGCGAGTGGCCAACCCCAGCGACCCGGCCCTGGCTGCGGTGATTGGCCAGGACCTGCAGGCGACGCTCCTGGATGACCTGGAGCTTCTCAACGCGGGCACCGACTTCGACATGGCTCGCTTCTTGCGTGGGCAGCTCTCGCCGGTGTTCTTTGGCTCGGCCGTCACCAACTTCGGCGTCCAGCTTTTCCTCGACAGGTTCGTCGAACTGGCTCCGCCCCCCGATGACCGTCCCCTGCTGGACGGTGCGCCGTATCCGGTCGACGAGCCGTTTTCCGGCTTCATCTTCAAGATTCAGGCCAACATGGACCCCGCCCACCGGGATCGTATCGCGTTCATGCGCATCTGTTCGGGGCGCTTCGAACGGGCCATGGCCGTGACCCACTGTCCGACCGGCAAGCCGGTCCGGCTTTCCCAGGCGCATCGCCTGTTTGGGCAGGAACGCATTCCGGTGGAGGAGGCGTTCGCCGGCGACATCATCGGCCTGGTCAACCCGGGGGTCTTCTCGCTCGGCGACAGCGTCTCGGCAGGCCCCAGTGTGGCCTTCGAGCCCATCCCCCGCTTTGCCCCCGAGCGCTTTGCCCTCCTCCGCATGGCCAACCCGACCCAGCGCAAGCCGTTCGTCAAAGGCCTGGAACAGCTTTCCGAAGAAGGGGCCATCCAGTTGCTGTTCAAGCAGGCGGGCGATTTCCGGGAGGCCATCCTGGCCGCCATCGGGCCTTTGCAGTTCGACGTCGTGCAGTTCCGCCTGGTGTCAGAGTATGGGGTGGAGACCCACATCGAGCCGCTCTCCTATAGTTGCGCACGATGGCTGCGGGAGGTGCCCGACGCCCTCGACGGCAGCTACGGCACTCGGCTGGTCTATGACAGCGGCGGCCATCCCGTGTTGCTGTTCGAATCGGACTACTGGCGAGACCGTTTCGCCCAGCAGAACAAGTCCATCGCCCTCTTTGCCACCCACCGGGAAGCGGAGTTGTCGCGCACCTAGATGCCCGAGCTGCCCGAAGTCGAGACCATCCGGCGGCAACTCAGCCCGCACCTGACCGGCCGTCGCATCCTCCGCACCGAGGCCCACCTCGCCCGCCGCACGTTTCCCGACGTCGACACCTTTGTCGCCCAGACGGAAGGCCGGCACTTGCTGGCAGTGATGCGCCACGGCAAGCAGTTGTACGTGGCTTTGGAGACGGGGTACCTGCTGGTGCACCTGGGCATGACGGGCCGCCTTTCACTGGAACGGGATGGTCACGTGGCGCCGCCCTCGTCGTGGACTCGCCATCGACACGCGGTGCTGCATCTGGACGACGGCAGTCGGCTGGTCTTCACCGACCCACGCACCTTCGGGGCGTTGGGCGTGAGTGAGACCCTCGACTTCCTGACCGGCATGGGGCCTGACCCCTTGACGGTCGAGTTTGCGCCGGACCGGTTGGTGAACCGTCTGAGAAGCTCCCGCACCGCGGTCAAGTCGGCCCTCCTCAATCAGGGGTGGGTGGCTGGCCTGGGCAATATCTACGCCGATGAAGTGTGCTGGCTGGCCGGCGTGCACCCGGCCCGCCCGGGCGATCGCACCAGCCTCCCCCGCCTGCGGGCCCTGGTCGGTCATATCGAACCCGTCTTGACCAGAGCCATCGAGGCGGCCGGGGCCACCCTGAAAGATGGCGGCTACCAGGACCTTTTCGGCCAGGAAGGCCGCTATCATCCGCACGCCTACGGTCGCACCGGAGAGCCTTGCGAGCGGTGTGGTACGGCTTTGCGCCGGGGGGTTCTGGGGCAGAGCCGGAGCGCCCGATCGTATCACTACTGCCCGCGGTGCCAGAAGGCATGAAAAAAGCCCGCCGTCCGCAAGGACGGCGGGCTTTCTGCAGAGCCCTCAGTGAAACTTCACGGGGAGCCCTTCTGAAGTCACCAGGTAGCGCTGGGCGGCACCCTCCGGGCCCACCTCGACCAGGACGTTGCCATCGTCCTGCGGCGTGAACTCGATCTGGGTGTCGTCCGAGAAGTGGAGTTCATCACCCAGCCACTTCAGCACTCGCCGAAGCGCGGCCTTGTCGAGGCCAACGCGCACCATGCCGGCGCCATCATCGGTGTCGGCGTAGCCGAACTTGCCCTCGATGATGTCGAAATAAACGCTGGTGTCCTTCTCG
>DASYBA010000579.1:0-6332 GCA_036501005.1 Candidatus Xenobia bacterium
TTGGTGGCTGTGAAGCACACGCAATACGGAACCAGCCCAGCCATGGCAGGGGAGGGCAAGGCCAACAAACTCAAGATGACAATCCCCACCGACAGAACAACCAGTCGAACTTTTCCTAGCATGTCTATCCTCCCAGTTCAGAAAATCTTGAAAGCTATAATCTTCACATGGTACCACCCAACCATCTGATCAGTCAAGCTCATCTTGGGGGCAGCCCACAGCGTCTGTCCCTGCCAAGACCGTCGCTCGTCGGGGAGGGCAGGTGAATGGACACGACTGGCCGAAGCCCTGGCTGCATCCAGAAACAACATGTGCACCCCAACGCGTCCCGGGGATTGACGTGGGGCGGTCGGCACGCTACACTGGAGTACAGTATTCTTCAAGCTCGCGAATATACGCAAGCTGCCGAACCTAGCGGGATGAGGTGAGAAATTTGACGCAACGAGGCTTTTTGAGGATCATACTCAGTGTGATTGTGCTGGCGGTCTGTTCACCGCAGATCGCTCAGGCGACGCCGGGTGCCCTATACTGTATTTGCTTCGGGGCCAAGGAATGTCTTGATCCTTGTAATTTCACACTGAAGTTTACGGATCCCGGGTGCGCCGTGGGCGGTCTCGCCAGTCCTCAGTTTTCAATTACCATGAACTGGAACAAAGCCGCTGACACGTGGCAGTACGGCACCATCACGGGCAAGACGATATGTGGCGGTTGCCTGACGACGGCGAATGTCACCATCAGCGGTAATCGCTTCTTTGCGAAGTTCTGCCAGTATTTTAACGCAGTCCCTGGCTGCTGCAACTCAAAGTGGTCGCTTTGTCTGACCTCGAATCATACCGTCTTTAACACCCAAGATCAGCATTTCTGGAAACCAGCCGGTAGCTGCGTCTGTGGCGGGTGCGGCGGGACCAACACCGCCAATGATCAGTCGGACATCAATCGCCCTGTTCCAACAGACGGAGGTCTGGGGTGTCCAGGGACAGTAAGGACCAACTGCCCTGCCAAGACAAAGGCGTTCGCGTGTGGCGGGACCTATGGATTCGTCTTCAGTGGCGTCGGTGGTCAGGGTGGCGGCAACTTCGATGCGACGTTCAAGAAGTCCGTCAACCTCCCCGAGGTTGACGCCCAGAGCGCTGCACTCCCTGTTGCTCTAGCCCTCGGTGGGTTGGCCCTGGTGGCTGAGCGGCGTTCCCGCAAGATCTCGAAGTCTGCCGCCACCGCTTAATCCCATCGGGCAAGCCCCGACCATGAGAGCACTGTGATGGACGAGCCCCGCGCCCACCCTGCCGTCCAGTGGCGGGAAACTGCCATCCTGCTGGTTGCGCTGCTGTTGTTGGAGGGAGCGTGGCTGCTCTCCTCCACCGTCGTGTACCAGATCTTCCGCCAGGCCCTGGTGCTCCGCTGGGGCCGTATGGCTTTCGGGTTTGGCCTATACTTCGCCGTGGCCTTGGTGACCGGAGCCTTCCAGAGGGTCAAGGCGACCGAGTTCGAGCCGCAACACCGAAAACGGGTTTTTGCGGTCCACCTGGGTTACTTCTTTTCCTTGCCATGGCTCTTGGCAGCGTTATGGCAGGTGGATCCATTCAGCAGGTCCTCCACGGTCGAGTTGCTCCCGTGGATGGCCATCCTGCTGGGTCTCTTCTTGACCTGGTGCGCCTGCCTGGCCTCGTTCCGCACCTGGTTGCGCTTTCTACAGAACACCTGGCTCCTCATCCCCGGGGGGGTGTTGACCTCGCTGCTCGCCTACGGGCTCGGTGGCGTCATGACGCCCGTATGGGACCACATGGCGGGGGTTACCCTCACCCTGGTCGTCGGTCTCCTGCACCTGCTGGGCATGCCGGTACGGGGGTCCACGTCGACCTTGGTGATAGACACCTCCATTTTTCAGGCCCATCTCCTGCCCTTGTGTTCGGGCGTGGAAGGCATGGCGCTGGTGGCCATCTTCGTGACCGCCTACCTGTGGCTGGGTCGCCACCGGCTGCGGTTTCCGCACGCTCTGCTGCTGCTGCCGGTGGGCATCTGTATCATCTGGATCACCAACATTCTCCGGATTGCCATGTTCTTGCTCATCGGCACGTACTGGTCCTCGTTCATCGCGTTGGCTTGCTTCCACTCCAACGTGGGCTGGCTGATGTTCGCGGCGGTCAGCTTCTCTATCATCTGGCTCACCGAGAAAGGGGGATGGTTCAGTTCCCCGGCCAGCCCGGGGGGCCTAGAGACGAGCACCGAGTACCCGCCGGCCCCCTATCTGGTGCCCATGCTCACCCTGATGGCTGCCATGCTGGCCTGCAATGCGTTTGCCCTGGGCTTCGACGACACCTACCCCCTCCGCATGCTGGCCCTTCTCTTCGCGCTGGGCGCGTATTGGCGGCGGTATCGATCCTGGCGCTTCAGCTTTTCGTGGATGGCCGTAGCCGTCGGCGTCGGCGTGTTCGGGGTGTGGTTGATTCTGGAACCCGCCAGTCGCACGACGGGGGACAATCCCTTTCTGGTGCTGCCTCCAGACATAGCCGTCGGATGGGTCGCCGTCAGGCTGCTCGGGTCCTCCCTGCTGGTGCCGCTGGCCGAGGAGCTGGCCTTCAAGGGGTTCTTGCTGCGGCGCCTCATCTCACCCCAATTCGAGTCGGTGCGCTATTCCCAGTTCACGCTCGCCAGTTTCCTCATCTCCTCGCTGGCCTTCGCGGTGTTGCACCAGCGCTGGTTTGCGGCCGCCGTGGCCGGCTCCATCTACACGCTGGTCCTCTACCGGCGCGGCAATCTATGGGACGCCGTCCAGGCGCACGCGGCCACCAACTTCTGTTTGGGCGCCTGGGTCATCTGGTCGGGCCACTGGGCCATGTGGAACTAAGACCGGCGCGCCCCGGCGGCCCCCCTATGGCGTGCCGATCGGCACCCGCAAATCGGTCGTGCCTGGCTGATAGCCGACGTTAAAATCGTTTGGACTTAAAGGAATTGGCGTCTACCGTTCCAATTTAACACGTTCCCCGGATTCCTGGTCAACCAGAGAGGTGTTTTAGTGGCCTGTCAAGTGGTGCCTCCCCCCCCGACGACGTCGCGAGTCCCGTGGTCTGTCCAGGCCGCAGGATGGCTCGCGGTGCTAATTGTGCTGATAACAACCGCACAGTCGGCCAGCGCCGAGGCTGGGGCGCGGGCCGCCATCGAGGCGGAGTACCACCGGGTCTGTGAGGCCGCCAGCCTCAAATTCATCGACGGCATCCTGCTCTGTCGCAGTCCTCTGTTCAAGGAGCTGTCAACCATCGGGCAACCCCAGGACCTGGTCCAGGAGCGAAAAAACATGCAACAGTTATTCTCGGCGGCGCTCACGGTCGATGAGACCATCCAGGTCTTGTCTTTCAGTCAAAAGGACGCGCACCACGCCTCCTGCCGCGTCCAGGATGTACTGGACGTGCTCTCCCTGGACCCCGAGACCCGCGAACCCGTTCGGGTCATCGTGGCCTCCACCGCCCAGGACGACTGGGTCGGCGACGGCTCTGGGTGGCAGGAACAGTGTCGCCGCATCATCGATCAGCGCCGCCGCCAGGCGGCCGCCCCCGTTGCTGCCCCGGCGAGGAAGGCGACCGCGGTGCCCCCGTCGGCCGGCCAGTAGGTCTACCATGTTGGAACCCGGTCCTCCGCTCTCCCGCTTTGAAGCCTGGCTGCCCGCCTCGCCCGTGCTCCGCTTTGTGCTGCTAGCCGTCTTCTACTCGGGATTGATCGGCTTGGCTCTGGCCTGTCCCTGGCTGGTGCGGCACGTCGATAAAGCGGATTCCACACCAGCGACCGCCTGGGCCTCCGTGAACGGCCAGACCATCACCCCGTACGACTATTTTACGGCCCTGCGAGCGAATGAGGGCGCCCGAGTCATGAACCACTGCCTGGAAGTCACCGCCATTCTACAGGCCGCCCAGAAGGTCGGGTTGAGCCTCTCGAGCACGGACCTGTCGGTCCTGGACGGGGCGGATCACAAGAGCGACGAGCCCTGGCTACGTACCTACCACCAGCAGGAGGCTCGCGCCCAACTCTTCTTGCATAAGCTCTTGATGCGTCAGGTCACGGAGGCCCAGGAGCGCCACGTCTATGAAACCTTCAAGAAAGCGCTGACGCAGTACCAGGTCTCCGCTCTGCCGACTTCCAGCATGGCCGAGGCCGGGCACATCGCGGATGAGTTGACGCGAGGGTCCAGCTTCGACAATCTGGCCGCCTACCTGGGCCGGCACGATCCGTCGGGGGGCAGTCGCATCAAGACAGGATGGATGACAGAGGACGATCTGGCCGCGGCCTTCGGCCCCGTCCAGGCGAGGCGCGTGATCCACCTCAAAGAGGGCGAGTGGGTGCGCCTGCACACGCAAGATGCTTTTTACTTCATCCATCTGGTGGGTGTTCGAGATAGCTTTGCTGACTTGAAGCCCTCGGTCGATAGCGTTCTCATGGAGAAGGTTCGGGTCAAGTTTCTCTACGATTTGATGCAGGAGGCTGCCGTCGTCAGCCCCTTCGGGGGCCCCGGGCAATCGTCCACTGTTGCACCCCTGCCGGGGAATCCCAAGGTGCGAGGCACGGCGGCTCCACTGCCTGGCAATCCGCAGGTCCGGGGCACCGCGGCGCCCCTGCCGGGCAACCCTGAGGTGCAGGGCTCCACGGCGCCATTGCCCGGCAATCCCGAGGTTCGTGAGACCGAGTCGCCGCTGCCTGGAAACGGTCGAGACAAGATAGCCTCTCCGCAACCGGCCAACACGCGGGTCCCCGAGCTTCCGGAACCGGATCATGTCAAGGCCAGGGTGGTTCAATGAGCTTGGTGGGTCGGTGACGGGAGGTCGGGCCGCCTGCGTATCCTGTTTGTGAACCCGGGAGGCAGCCTGGGCGGGGCAGAGCGTAGCATGGTCGACCTGATGGACTCCCTCCTCGCCCAGGCCGGGATTGAGATTCCCGTTCTGCTCTTCAACGACGGCCCGCTGGTGGGCGAATTGGAGCGTCGTGGTCTCCCGGTGCGGGTCCTGCCGTTGCCGCCCCCCCTCCTGCACCTGGGCGAGGGTCTGGTCGGCGGAGGACTGCGGGGCACGCTGCAGGTATTGCCCCGCCTCGTTCTGGCGGGTCTGGCCCTGGTCGGTTTTCTGCCCCGGCTTCGTCGTGCGGTGGCGGCTCTGAGGCCAGACATCGTCCACTCGAACGGCATCAAGGCGCATCTGCTCCTTTGCCTGGCCGGTCTTTCCGCCCCACTGGTCTGGCACATCCGGGACTTCGTCGGTCTGCGGCCGCTCATGGCCCGCCTGCTCCGTTACGCCTCCCGGCGCGCTCGCGGCGCCATCACGGTGTCGAAGGCAGTGGGAGAGGACGCCACCCGGGTGCTGGGCGATCGATTCCCCGTCTGGCCCATCTACGACGGGATCAACGTGGGGCAGTTCGCTGACGTGCGGAACGGGAAAGGTCCCCAAGCACGGGTCCGGGTCGGCCTCATTGGAACTTTCGCTCGCTGGAAGGGCCACAGTGTGTTTCTGCAGGCCGCCAGCAAACTGGTGCACGAGCGAAAGCGGAGCGACGTCCGTTTCCTGATCGTGGGGGGGCCTATCTACGATACGCTGGGCTCCCAGTTCACGGTCGAGGAACTCACGGCCATGGCGGCCACTTTGAACTTGACGTCCCACGTAGAGTTCGTGCCGTTTCAGCCCGACGTGACAGAGGCCTACCGGCGGGTGGACGTGGTGGTGCACGCCAGTGTGAATCCGGAGCCCTTCGGGCGGACCATCGTCGAGGGCATGGCTTGTGGCCTCGCGGTGGTGGCCATGCGGGCGGGAGGAGCTGCGGAGTTGTTCACTGACGGGGTCGACGCGGTGGGGGCCGGCCCCGGCTCGGTAGACGAGATGGCCGCCGCCATCGAGCGGCTGCTAGACGACGAGGGGCTGCGGCGTAGACTGGGGGAGAACGGACAGCGTACGGTACGGGAGCGGTTCGATCTGTCCCGGCTGGCCTCCGAGGTGTTGAAGTTTTACGCCGAGGTAGCGCCAAAAATCTAGTCATGGCCTACACGCGTTCCTGGGAACCTTGGCTGCTCACTCTAATGATGCGGATCAACAAAGCGGTCTGGACCAGAAGGGATTTGAAAGAACATCAGGAAATCCAGGGCGGGCAAATTGAGCGGATCGACCGGCTCAAATGCTGGGATTGACGGCAAGTCAAAATATATGGTAGAGTGAACTTCAAGATTCTTCAGAGAATATACATGCTTTCAAGCTAGAAGGAAGTGGGCAATGAACATTAGCAGAGGAATAAAGTGGGTGAAGCAGGCAGGAGCCGTGCTCACGGTGGCCGGGTTCTGTGTCCTGGCGGGCTCGGCACCAGCG
>DASYBA010000580.1:0-4947 GCA_036501005.1 Candidatus Xenobia bacterium
CGAGGGCCGCGTTGTCGGGTTGTTTCGGATCGGCCCACAGGCCCAGGCCGGAGTTGCCGGCGGGAAAGGTCAAGACGATGCGGGGCCGATCATGGGTGGTCACGACGGCCGCACACTGCATGGTCGGGCTCTGGTAGAAGAGGTTCTGGTTCAGACCCTCGCGAACCTCGAACTGCAAGGGAACCGGCGGGGGCAGGTGGTCCATAAGGCCCGGCCCGTTCGACCTTAGACCTGGGGCTTCCTGGGGCGGGATGCGGCCTTCTGGAACATGAGGCAGTAGTGGTGGTGGACGTTGGACACGTAGGTGGTGGGGTAGCCCCAGATGCCCAGCATCTTCTGGTCCTGCACCCAGATGCGTTCCTGCTGCAGTCGATACGGGGGGGAGAGAGCCCGGGCCAGGTCCCAGGCGAGGGGCAGCAGGGTGCCGTCGGGCACTCGCACGTTCTGGACGATGACCGTGAGGTAGCCGCCGGGCCGCAGCAGCCCGTGAACGTATTGAAAGATCCGAGCCAGGGCGTCGAGGTAGTCCTGGTAGGTGGCCAGGTTGCCCAGGTCGTCGGGCGACTCGCTATAGACGACGTCCAGGCCTTTGCGGGCCCGCTTCTTGTGGTTGGAGACCACGCCGCCGCGGGAGTGGCGGAGCATGTCAAAGTAGGGGGGGCTGGTGATGCAATAGTCGACGAGGCCGATGTCGTGGTGGGCCAGGTCGGTGGCACTGCCCTGGATGATCCGGGTCTCGTGTTGGAGCAGAGCCGCCCGGCGCCGGGACGCGTCGACCCAGTAGGGATTCAACTCGACGCCGACGCACTGCCGGCCACTGCGGGCGCAGGCCTCCAGCGTGCTGCCGCAGCCCAGGAACGGGTCGAGCACGGTCTGGCCCTGCTTGGTGAAAAAACGGATGAAGTCTTCGGCCAGGTCAGGCGGAAAGCTGGCCGGGTGCTTCTCGATGTCGGCCGTGATGTCGCCGGGCCGTCCGTCGCACTTGACCCAGCTTTTGGTGAAGCGGATCCAGTCCCGGCCGGTCAGGTCATTGAGGGTATTCTGGCGGGAGAGCATGGACGATTTTTCAAGGCCATGGCCCCGCCTCCTCTAGTAGTGCAGACGGGCAAATTGGGCCATGTCGAGCTGCGCCTCGTCGACGTAGCACCACCCCCAGGTCTCGCCCGGCTCGTAGGACTTGATGACGGGGTGCTGGGTCTGGTGAAAGTGCTTGGTGGCGTGCTTGTTCCTCGAGCTGTCGCAGCAGCCGACGTGGCCGCACTCCATGCAGAGGCGGAGGTGCACCCAGGTATCGCCCGTCTGGGTGCATTCCAGGCAGCCGCGGCCGGTGGGCTGAACGGCGTGAATGTGGGAGGCATGTGTGCAATTCATGCCCGCCCGGTTCGGGGAGCCGGGCAGGTGGGCCTCCCTTTTTTTCCGAATCCCGCCGGACCTTGCATTGACAGGAGAGTGTCATTCCATGCCACAGCCGCCTTTGTCCGACCACATCCGCAGCCGGGAGCCGTCCGACATCCGGATTGCCGGCATTCGGTTCGCCGCTCGCCCCGACCAGGTGGCTGCCATCAACGTGGCGATTGGCAACGTGTCCTTGCCGATGCACCCGGCCATGACCCGACGGATGGGTGAGCTGAACGCTGCTGGCAGTCCCTTTCACGGGGGCGTGCTGAAGTATACCTCGACTGTCGGGATGGACGAGACGCGGCAGGCGTTCCTGCACGTCATCGCATCGAGCGGATTCGATACGAAGGCGTTGCACTGCCAGATCACCGACGGCGGCAGCCAGGGCATGGAGCTGATTCTGCTGGCCACGTGCGGATTGGTGGATGGGCACGAGCGGCCGGTGTTGCTGATTGACCCGGCCTATACCAACTACAACGCGTTCGCATCTCGACTGGGTATTCCCACCGTGAGCTTTTCCAGAGCTTTGGGGGAGGACGGCCGTTTCTCGCTCCCTCCCATGGCGGAGATTGAAGAGGTCATCCGCCGGCACCGGCCGGGGGCTCTTGTCGTGATTCCGTATGACAATCCCAACGGGCAGTTCTACGACCAGGCCACACTCAACGGCCTGGCCCGACTGTGCGTGGCCCACGACATGTGGCTGGTCAGCGACGAGGCGTATCGGGAGCTGTTCTACACGGGCGGGGTGACCAGCAGCGTGTGGGGCGTATCGGAAAAAGACGTGCCCGGCATCAGCGGGCGCCGGGTGAGCCTGGAGACGACCTCCAAGGTGTGGAACTCGTGTGGTCTCCGTATTGGAGCGCTGGTGACCGACAGCCAGGAACTGCACACTCGGGCGGTCGCGGAGAACACCGCCAACCTGTGCTCGAGTGCCATGGGTCAGTACATCTTCGGGGCCATCGCGGGGCTCAGCCACGCCGAGCTGCGCCAATGGTACCAGCAGCAGAGAATGCATTATCAGCCCATGATGGCGGGCTTCGCCCGGGACGTGCACGCGCTCTTGCCCGAGGCCATCGTAAGCAGCCCCGACGCGGCGCTTTACTCTGTGGTTGACGTGCGCCGCATGGTGGGGCCCGACTTCCAGATGCTGGAGTTCGTGCTGTGGTGTGCGGAGGAGGGGGCGGTGGAGCTTCCAGAGGGCCGTTTGACGCTGCTGGTGGCCCCCATGGCGGGGTTCTACCAGACCAAGGGGGCGAACCCGGGCCGCACGCAAATGCGTATCGCCTACGTCGAGTCGCCCGAGCGCATGGCCATCATCCCCCGGCTCCTGGCGGGCCTCCTGACGCAGTACCTGGCCCGTACCAAAGCGCCCGCGGCCTGCTGACGGACGTCATCGCCGACGACTTCGCCGCCGGCCCCCGTGGCGTGTTAATCTGTAACGAACCTGGTGCGTTACAATACCCCCTTGTAACGCACCAGGTTCGTTACAGTCCCGGGCTAGAACCCGCCCGGTCGTGTGCGGAACCCGACATCTCTCCGCTCCCACGCTATCACGGCACGATTCGACCTATCTGGTTGGCGGTCGCCTCGGTGAACCACATATTGCCGTCTGGACCCGCGGTAATATCCGATAGAGACGACTGGGGCGTTATGCCAGCGGAAAACTCAGTGATGACCCCGGCCGGAGTGATGCGCCCGATACGGGAGGCGCTGCCTTGGACAGTGCCTTCCGTGAACCACAAATTGCCGTCGGGTCCCGCGGCAATGGAATTGGGAAACGCGCCCGCGCTGAGGCCTTGAGAGAACTCTGTGACTACACCGCCTGGTGTGATGCGCCCGATGCGATCGCCCGCGCCTTCCGTGAACCACAGGTTGCCGTCCGGGCCGGTCGTGATTCCGACGGGTTGGGAATTGGCGGTAATGCCAGTCGAAAATTCCGTCACCAGCCCCGCGGTGGTGATGCGGCCAATTCGACTGGTCAGAGCTTCCGTAAACCACAGGTTGCCATCAGGCCCGGCCGTTATGAGGGTCGGAAAGTTGGTGCCCGACGCGGCCAGGCTGAACTCGGTGATGACGCCACTGGTGGTGATACGTCCGATATTATTGCCGATGATCTCTGTAAACCAGAGGTTGCCGTCCGACCCGACCGCGATGCCTTCAACGCCGACACCGGCATTCGGCAATTGGGTGATGCCTGAGGAAAACTCGGTGACGACGCCCTGCAGTGTGATGCGCCCGATTCGATTGGCACTTTGTTCGGTGAACCAGATGTTTCCGTCCGGGCCCGTTACCAGGAAAGCCGGTTGAGGGTTGGTGTCTGTAGTCGTAATGCCGTTGGTAAAATCGGTTTCACCACCGCCAGTGGTCAGGCGCCCGATGGCTGGCGCCAGCCCCTCACCAAACCACAGGGCGCCATCCGGGCCGGTGGTGATGCCCAGTGGTTCGGAACGGGCGACGTGTCCAGCCGGAAACTCGGTAACCGTGCCGACGGCCGAAGTAACGGCAGGGGTAGGGGTAGGGAAAGGGACCAGGGCATTCACTCCACCGCTTCCTCCCGACCCCCCGCACCCTGCCAGGGCTGCCATCAGCAGCGGGATGGCCAAGGTACTATAACCTGGTTTCATGTAGCGAGTCTCCTTAGGTGACGACGTTTTCAATCGTAGGGCCTTCGATGCAGTGCGATAGATATTACCCCATGGCGCCCAGTCTAGACAAGCATGCGCTTCGACATGCGGCGAATCCTGCGGGGGGCGTAGATCCGGTCTAGAGGTAGGACATGTCTGGCGCGACCTATAACTGGGTTGAGTTGCTGCACGACGGTGGTGAGGGAATTTGTTTCGTTGAGCTGCGAGGACTCCACACGTATCGCCTGAGGATACGCGTGCTGGTCGTGATCGCGGTCTGCGCCTGCATGACAGGGTGCGGAGGCGGCGGGTCCTCAGGGGGCTCCGCCATGTCTTTCGGGCCTCAACTTCCCCTTACGGTGAGTCCCACTCCCAGTCCAAGACCTTCGCCTTCGCCTTCGCTTTCGCTGGTGGCCCTCGCCATCTCTCCCCCGTCGCCGTCCACTGCCAAGGGGACGACTCAGAGTTTCAGCGTTCAAGGTGTATTCTCGGACAACTCAACTGTGGACCTGACGACACAGGTCCAGTGGCACTCCTCCGTGACCGGGGTGGCGACCATCAGTGCCCAGGGCGTCGCCTTCGGGGTGGGTGTGGGGACGACCACCATCTCCGCGACCCTGGGCTCGGTGTCGAACACGGCCGTCTTGACTGTGGGGCCCGCGGTGGCAACCGGTCTCGACATTCTGCCGGTCAATGCTGTCGTGCCCCTGGGCACCTTGCAACCCTACCAGGCGACCGGTCATTTCTCTGACGGAACGGTGGCCGACGTGACCTCCCTGGTCACCTGGGAATCGGACGATGCGGGGGTCGCGACCATCAGTCTATCCGGACTGGCCACCACCAAGGCCATCGGATCAACCACGATCAGAGCGGTGCTTGGCCCGGTACAACAAAGTACGCTTCTCACGGTGACGGCTGCCGTCCT
>DASYBA010000581.1:0-4709 GCA_036501005.1 Candidatus Xenobia bacterium
CTGGGATGCCGGCATCGTCGTGGTCGCCCCCGCGGGCAACGACGGCCTGTCCGGCGCCACGCTGGGCGCCCCCGCCAACAATCCCAAGGCCATCTGTGTGACCAGCGCGGCCGACCCGCACACCATCAGCGCCTTCGCCACTCGGGGCGATGGGCACAGCCACCCCACGGTCGCCGCCCCGGGCGAGTTCATCACCGGCTGGGACGTCCACGGCTCGGAAATGGATCAGGCCGCCGTGCAGACGGAGAGCCTGCGCCACATGAACGACCCCCAGTTGATGGACCGCATGCAGACCGACCCGGCCTACGCCCAGTTGGCCAAGATGCCGCCCGAGCAACGCGACGATTTGATCAAGGCGCATCTGCCCCCGTTCTATCGACCCGAGCCAGGCGTCCTGGCCACCCACGGATCGTGTCCGGCCGCCGCCGAGGTGGCCGGCATCGCCGCCGACCTGCTACAAGCCAGACCCGACGCAACGCCCGACCAGGTCAAGCAGGCGCTGATCGATAGCGCCCACCCGATGGGCTCGCAATATTCGATAGACGACCAGGGCCACGGCTTTGCCGATGCCTGGGGCGCCTTGCAGAAGCTGTCGAGCTATCCCAGCTCGAGGGTTTCGGTCCGCTCCTCCAGCAAGCCCGAGGCGAACAGCTCCTCGAGCAGCAGCAGCGCCTCGTCCAGCGGCAACTCCAGCGAGGCGGCCAGCTCGCGGGCGGAATAGCGACCCTCAGCCAACATGGCCCCTAGTCGGGTCGGCGGCCCGGTAAAATCGACACGGCTGTAGCGCGACACCAGCCCAAAGCCGTCTTCGCCCGGCTCCAGATGCAGTCCAGGCCACAATCGCACGGGACGCTCCAGGTCCAGGTGATCCGGCATGACCTCGAAAGAAGTCATGCGACCCAGCAGCGCCGTGAACTCGGCGAGGGTGCCGAACCGACCTCGAGACATCACGTGGTACCCCAACGGACGCTCGTCGGTGGCCAGGCACGGCGTCATCACCTGCAGAACGCCATCGACCATGTTGACGTGAAAACCGCTGACACAGGCGATGGTGCCCTCGGTTTCCAACGCTCGCTCCCGTGCCTTGCCCACCGCGGCCTTGACCGATGTCGATTCCTTGTTCTGGAGCACCAGTTCGACGTACAGAAGCTCTTCCGGGGTAAACGCCTCCATGACCCGGCGGACCTGGTTCAAGGTCAGCAGGGAAAAACGATTCACGACGCAGCCGTGCTCGCGAGACAGGCGTAAAAGCCGGCGGGTCCGCTCCACGTCCTTGAGAGCCAGCGCCGTCGTCGTCTGGGGAAACACGCCCATGACCTGGGCGAAGTCCAGACAGAACGTCTCGTAGTCGGGGTTGTCCATCGGGTCGGTCGCCCAGTAGCAGAAGCCCTGCTCCCCCGCTTTGCCCAACACCTGGTGGAACTCCCGCAGCACGCCCCGCCACAACTCAGCGTGCTCGTCGCTGTGGCGCCACGCCTGCGTCAGTTTGGGAGCGGCCACACCGCAGAACCAGCACCCGACCGAGCAGCCCCGACAAAGCTCCAAGGTCAGGGGCGAGTGCACGATGGACGTCCAGCTTCCGCTGGGCAGCTCCCATCGGCAGCGGGCGATCTGACGCGCCCGCCAGCGGCGCATGCGCCCCAGGACCGGACTGCCTTCCTCCCGCACCCGATCGCGATAGGACAGCTTCTCGACGATGAAAGAGCGGTATTCCTGGACGAGGGAGGACCCGACCTCGTCCCCGGCCGTCTCGTCCCAGAGGGGCCGCATCTCGACGGGATCCACGTCGAGCCCCAAACGCTCGGCCAGGGCCCGCGGGTCGCTACGGGCCGCCTCTCGAACGGCCGGATCGGCGCCGTACCACTCCAGAAACTGCTTGATCCTCGCGACCGAACGCCCGGTCTCAGAGACCGGCGCCCTGTCCAGCAGCAGACCCACTAACGCCTCAGGACGTGCTGGTAGTGGTTACGGTCACCGTGACGGTCATGGTCATCGTCATCGTCATGGTCATCGTCATGGTGAAGTAGTAGTATGTCGCCGCGTGCTTCATAGCCATGTCGGCGACCGCCCCGATCGGCCCGGGGGAAGCAGCCGTCAGGGGAATGGCCGCGCCCTTCGGCGGCAGCTTGAAGTGGACGTCGGTCTTGCTGTCCTGGATCATCTCCAGACGCTGACCCGGCGCCAGATGCTTACCGGCCTGCTCGCGTACCTTGCCCTCGTGGGTGGCCCGATCTCCGGCCGGAAGAATGGCGTACTTCACGTCTGCCGTATCTTCGAGCACGTGCACCTGGACGCCGTCGGGAACGGCCACGCCCTCATCCTTGAGCGTCGCGGCCGGGTCCTTCTGCAGCTTGTCTCGCAGCTCCGCATCCTTCTGGCTGCGGGCGAAGACGTGATTCGCACCAATCCTGTCCATGAGGAACCCCCTTTTCGTGGTATCCTGCTTATGTTACACAGGTCGGCCGCTCCTGGCAAGGGGGTTCCAGCCTGCCCGCTGACCAGGATCCGAGGGCTCTCCTGTGCAACCCATCCGGCGGACAGCATTTGCATTTTGCGGGGGAAAAGCATGAGCCTAGCCACTGCCGAGACGAAACCGCCCCTGACCTCACAGTACGCTTCGTTGTATCACATGTTCCGCAAGACGGTCGACCAGCACGCCAACCGCGTCGTCTTGTCGGCCAAGCAGAACGCCAAGACCTACAACGTGCGTTACAGTTATCGGGAAATGGCCGATGCCATCCGGCACGTGGCCGCCACACTTCTCGACATGGGGGTGCAAGCGGGCGATCGAACGGCCATCGCATCGAACAACCGGCCCGAGTGGGCCATCTTCGATCTGGCGACGTTCGCCGTCGGGGCTGCCGACACGCCCCTCTATCCGACCCTGACGCCCGCCCAGATGGCCTACATTCTCAACGACTGCGGCGCCAAGGTGCTGTGCGTATCGAATGAGGCCATGCTGGAGAAGATTCTCGAGGTCGAAGACCAACTGCCCAAGCTTGAACACGTCATCTGTTGCGACCTGACGTCGCATCGACCCAAGCGGGTGAAGTTCTGGACCTGGTACGACGTGGTGCGCGACGGCCAGAAGCGACAGTCGGAGCTGGCCGAGCCACTGGACGCCCGGCTCAACGCCCTTAAAGCGGACGATCTGGCGACCATCATCTACACGTCGGGAACGACGGGTGAGCCCAAGGGCGCCATGCTCACGCACGGCAACCTGCTGTTCAATACCCAGGCCGGGCTGGCCGTGTCGGACATGACGGTTGACGATGTCGAATTGTCGTTCCTGCCGCTGTGCCACATCTTCGAACGGGGTATCTTTTATGCGATGCTGGCGGTGGGGGCGCGCATCGCCTATGCGGAAAGCATCGACACCGTGCCGGACAACCTGCGGGAAGTCGAACCCACCATCGTGCCGAGCGTCCCACGTCTTTTCGAAAAGACCCATGCCCGCATCGTCGACCGGGTGGAAAAGCAGTCTCCAACCGCCCAGAAGCTGTTCCACTGGGCCATGGCCCTGGGTCGCAAGGTGCAGGCCCTGAAAGCATCCGGGCAGCCGGTGCCGGGCCTGATGGCCTGGCAATACAACAACGTCGCCAAGAAGGTCGTCTTCAAGGGCATCTACGAGCGTCTGGGCGGCCGCATCCGCTATTTCATCTCGGGCGGTGCTCCTCTCCGCCGCGACATCGGCGAGTTCTTCCAGGCCTGCGATTTGACCCTTCTCGAGGGCTATGGGCTGACCGAAACCTCCCCGCTCATCTCCATCAACCGACCCGGCAGGGTCCGCTTCGGCACCGTCGGCAACATCGTCGACGGCGTGGAGTGCAAGATCGCGGAAGATGGCGAGATCGTCTGCCGGGGGCCCAACGTCATGAAGGGTTACTTCAACAAGCAAAAGGAAACCGCCGAGGCCATTGACCCCGAGGGCTGGTTTCACACCGGCGACATCGGCAAGCTCGAAGAGGGCTATCTTGTCATCACCGATCGCAAGAAGGAGCTGCTGGTTCTATCGAACGGCAAGAAGACCGCGCCCCAGCCGGTCGAGAACGAGTTGAAAGCTTCCCCCTACGTCGAGCAGGCCGTCCTGTTGGGCGACAACCGCAACTTCGTCGCCGCGCTGCTGGTGCCGTCGACCGATGCCGTCAAGCGGTGGGCCACCCAGCACGGCATTCCGCTGCCGGCCCGGGAGGAGTGGAAGAACCACGAAGGCATTCGACGCCTGCTCAGCGAGGCGGTCGACAAGGTCAATGCCAATCTGGCCCACTTCGAACAGATCAAGCAGTTTGCCATGCTCGACCGCGAACTGACGCAGGACCAGGACGAGCTGACGCCCACGCTCAAGCTCAAACGGCGAGCGGTCAACGAGCACTTCGCCGACGTCATCGACAAGCTGTACGCGCAGACGAAGTGATCCGGCTCGCCCGACCCGACGACGGGGCCGCCCTGGCGGCCATCTACGCGCCGGCCGTCGACCACACCCCGGCGTCGTTTGAGTTTACCGCCCCGGACGGCGAGGACATGGCTCGTCGTATCGAACACACCCTTCCGCAGCGGCCGTGGCTGGTCGCGGAGCGTGACGGCGCCGTGCTGGGCTATGCCTACGCGGGGCAGCATCGAGAACGTGCAGGCTATCAATGGGACGTCAACGTCTCGGTCTACATCGGTCGCGCCTGGCATCGCCGGGGCGTGGGGCGCGCCCTCTACAC
>DASYBA010000582.1:0-3577 GCA_036501005.1 Candidatus Xenobia bacterium
AACCTGAGCTGGCGCCACAGTGCCGATCCCTTGCAGTTCTGGATCACCAGTAGCGGGCGGCAGAAAGGTGAGCTGACCAAGGCTGACATGCTGCTGGTCGGCGATGGGGGGTGGCTGTTGGAGGGCAAGGGTAAACCCTCCGCGGAGACGGCCCTGCACCAGGTGTTGTATCGTAAATTCGATATTGGCGCCGTGTTCCACGTGCACACCATCAAGAGTGCCTGGGTGTCGGCGCACTGTGGCGACGCCATGATCCTGCGCGGCCTGGAGATGATCAAGGGGTTTGACCGCTGGGAACCCGATGCCGAAGCGGTCGTGCCCGTGGTCGAAAACCATCACGACATTCCCCGCCTGGCCCAGGCTGTCGAAGCCGCGGCCCGGTCCGACATTCCTGCCGTCCTGGTTCGAAACCACGGCATCTACGCGTGGGGGAGCACTTGTGCCGAAGCCCGCCGCCACGTCGAGATCACGGAGTATCTATGCGAATACAGCTATCTGACCATGCTGATGTCGGCGAGGCGTCCCGAAGCACCTTCGAGAAGCTGAAGCGATACGTCCCCGGCGGGGTCAACAGCCCTTTCCGGGGCTTCGATGCGGTGGGGGGGACGCCCCCGGTGATGGCCCGCGGCGAAGGCGCCTGGCTGTGGGACGTCGACGACCGCCGCTACCTCGATCTCCTGGGCGCCTGGGGCCCCCTCATGCTGGGTCACGCCCACCCGTACTTGAAGGCGGCGGCGCACGCGGCGGTGGAGGATGGCTCCGTCTTCGGCATGTCCACGAAGTGGGAGCTGGAGCTGGCGCAGCGGCTGGTCAAGACGTTCCCGTCCATGGAGATGGTTCGGCTGGTGAACTCGGGCACGGAAGCGGTCATGACCTCGGTTCGCCTGGCCCGCGGATTCACCGGACGAACCCTCATCGTGCGGTTCGAAGGCGCCTATCATGGGCACGTGGACAGCCTGTTGGAGGCCGTCGGCACCGAAGCGCCGCCGGACCTGACCCTGGCGAAGGCCGGCATCCCGCCGGGCGTCGCCCAGGACACGCTCACCTTGCCTTACAACGATGTGGCGGCGCTGCGGGACCATTTTGCGCGCCGAGGTACGGAGACGGCCGCCGTGATTCTGGAACCCATCACAGGAAGCATGGGCGTGGTCGTCGCCGAGGCGGCGTTTCGTGCGACCTTGCGGGAGTTGACGGGCCATTACGGCAGCGTCCTGATTTTCGACGAGGTCATTACCGGCCTTCGGGTGGCGCGGGGAGGGGCCCAGGAGCGGCTAGGCGTGAACGCCGACCTCACCGTGCTGGGCAAGGCGCTGTCGGGGGGCTTTGCCATCGGGGCCGTGGGCGGTCGGCGGGACATCATGTCGTGCCTCTCTCCGCTGGGCGCGGTGTACCAGGCTGGGACGTATTCCGGCAACCCCTTGTCGACCCGCTGCGCGATTGCCACGCTGGACGCCCTGGGCGAAGCGGGGCTCTACGACGGGCTCGAGCATCGGGGCATCGATCTGGCGGAGGGGCTGCGACGGGTCGCGGCCGAGCATGGCATTCCGCTATGGGTGTCGCAGTTCGGCTGCATGCTGGGGCTCTTGTTTCTCGAAGGCCCCGTGTTGAACTACCGCGAGGCGGTGCAAGCCGACACGGAAAAGTACCAGCGGTTCTTCCACGGCATGCTGCAACGAGGCATTCTCTTGCCGACGTCGACGTTCGACGCCATCTGCCTGAGCACCGCGTACACCTCGCGACACACCGACATCGTGCTCTCGTCGGCCGCCGAGACCTTTTCGACCTGGTAAAGGCTTACTTCTTGCGCCGGCTTTCGGCCAGGCACAGCAGGCCGAGGGCCAGGGCCACCGGCCTCGCCGCGCTGCTTCCATTGACCTCGGGAGCGCCGCCGGCCGTCGGCTTGAAGGTGATGTCAAGGCCGACGGGGTGGACGCCAGTGGTGCCGCCAAACAGCCCGGCTGCCGACCCGGTCGTGCAGCAAGCCAACGGGTCGGAGCCCCCCAGAATGAACGGCGTCCCGGCCAGAGCATCCGCATTCAGCACCGCCAGGGCACACGCATTCAGCGGGAGGCAGACGAGCGCACCAGCGCACCCCTTGTTGTGCACCAGATAGGTGCCAAAAATGCAGGGCCCTCCGAGATTGTTGAACTGGCTGCTGCCACCCGTCAGCGCACAGCTCGGCACGCACACCTTGTGCAGCACGAAAGGCTGGCAGCAAGCGCCGAAAAAACATCCCTGGGGGGCTACCAGGCTGGCCGAGCATATCACGCCATGGCCAGCCAGCGAGGACGTGCAGAAGATGAAGAAATCACGGAAGTTGCAGCAATGGCCGGTCGGGCGGCACCGACCCACAAGATACTCCCCACACGGGCCGGGACAGGATGACCCGTCGCCCAGTTCCAGCCCCCTGGCACACACGGGGAGAAACCCGCAGTGAAAAGACGCTGGATTGATCGCCCGCACGTCAAAGCTGAGAAACGATCCACACGGTTGCAAGTCCTTGAAGAACTCACATCCCGCCCCCTCGGTAACGATGCCGGCACTGCAACTGGGATTGAAGCACAAGTGAATGGCGTGGGGACAAAGCCCGGTATTCGTGAAGGTGGCGGAAAAGTTCGGGGGCACGCCACAACATCCGGATGCAAGAGGGCAAGTGTGCTCCACCCAGTGGGTGCCGCAGAAGCAGAAAACTCCAGAACTTAGACAAATGGACCCGGGGCTATAACTGAAGTGCGCAGCACCGTTACAAAACTTCGTGATGTTGCTGAAAAACAGCTCCATGGTGGGAGCCGCCGTGGCGGGTCTGGGGAGCCCCAACATCAGCACCAGCAACACCATATAAAAGGCGATTCGTCTCACGCGGTACCCTCTCTCGAGCCTAAGCGGCGGCTACCTCATGTTTAACGAGCGGCCTTCAAACGACCTGCCTGGACAACGTTGGCTACGAGCCCGGGGGAAACATCCAGGCGAGGACATAGCCGGCGCGGTGGGCCCAGGAGTCCTCGTCGTGGGTGGCACCGGGTATCTCGTGGTACTCAAGATTCTGGCCGTCGACATAGCCTCGGTGCTCGAGGACGTCTCGGAGCGCCTCAGCATCCTGCACCATGGCCGCCGGGTCCGACCCTTCCTGTGTGCCCATGTCCACCCAGATGGGCTGGTGCGGGCCATCGCCAGGCGGAGCAGTCGCCAGTCGGTGGGTCATCTCCTGGTTGTCCCACCACAGGGAGGGCGACAAGGCTGCCACCTTACCAAAGACATCGGGGTGCTTGCTCCCTGCGTCCAGCGCCAACAGACCTCCCAAGGACGATCCCATGATGGCCGTGTCCGACGCCTGGGGGCAGGTTCGATAGTGGCCATCGACCCACGGCTTGAGCTCCTTGATGAGGAACGTCTCATAGCCGTCGGCGTTGCCTCCCGGGTGCTCTGGGTCGGACACCGGCGTGTATTCCGCCATGCGGTCAGGCGTATTGAACGGGGCCACCAGGATGGCGGGCGCCATTTTTCCGCACTGGATGAGGCCTTCAGCCCACTCATCCAGATGCCATTCATGGCCGAATGCGGACGTCTGGGGATCGAA
>DASYBA010000583.1:0-18302 GCA_036501005.1 Candidatus Xenobia bacterium
GGATCTGCCGGGGCCGGCGCCGGACCTTCAGCCACCACCAGCGGCGTCACTATCGATTGTCGGCGGATGTCTTCGAGAACCTTCTTGATCCCATCCAGCCGGCTCAGGACTGCCTTCTCGTCCAGATGTTCCTTCTGAAAGCTGTCCAGCAACTGGGTCACCCGGCTCAAGTCTCCGTCCGTGGCCCGAGGCGCTGACGATGGGGCGTGGCGGCCGTCGCGCAGGTGCACCGCGGTGAAGTCCCTCAACTTGGACGCGTCGAACAGTTCCGTCTCCGCGACGCCGACGTACACCAGTTCGCTGACCGTGACGTTCGTAATGGCCGCCTGTTCCAGCATCTTGGTCCAACCCCCCGCATCGGTGACGGCTTCGCGGTTCCTGGCCAGCAGGCCGATGAAGTTGGACAACTCGACGCGGGTCAGCCCCGGGCGCCACTGAAAACCACTCAGACGGCCGCGGGCAAGCATCGGTGCCAGATCGGCCGGTGCCGTATTGGATGGGAGAGTCTTGCCATTGATATTGAATACCGTTTCCGCACAGTTGACCGATATCGGACCCGTCTCCTCCAGGAGCGGGAGCAGGACGGCGGCAAAAGACTCCTGCGCCATCTCGGTCACGTAGGTGGCGTTGCCGAAGGAGCCCTTGCTGCGCACGGCCCGCATCATCATGTTGAGGGCCTGCAGGACCTTCGCCTCCTGCTCTCCGCTCAACTCCCCGGCCGCGTCCCAATGCTTGCTCTTGGGCATCTCGCCCAACACGACTTCCAAGCTGCGAGGCGATAGGAACGTGTCGGCCAGGCGGCTCAGGTGCTGTAGCGAGGCATCCAGCTCTCCCGCCAGCGAATAGTGTACCTCGTGGTAGGTGATCTCGCCGGTGACGGAGGCCTTGTCTTCCTCCATGATGCCGAGGGTGCGGTGGAGCCGGGCCCGCTCGTCGGCGGGCAGCAGATCATAGAACACCTGGCGGGCCGCTTCACAGACGAACTCGTAGGCGCCGGCCAGGTCGTTCGACCATCGAATGAAAGCTGACTCCCGCGCCCTTTGCAGCGCTTCACGGAGCACCGGCTCGGGCTCTCCCGACAGCTCCTTGAGGATGTCGATGGTGAAGGTCTGCCCCACCACAGAAGCCTGGCGCAGCAGCTCCTGGCTATCGAGCGGGAGATGTTCCAGCCGCCGTCGCACCGCGTCGCCCAGGTTGCGGGGCATGCGCTCCGGGTGCCACTGTTCGATACGAAGCACGCCGTTCGACTCGCGCAGGACTCGGCGCATCACCAGGAGGCGGATCTGCTCTTCCAGCAGCATGGGGTTGCCGCCCGACAACTCCCGCAGGGATGGGAGGTAGGGTTCAATCCCGGCAATGGGGGGCACGAGGTTCTCGAGATACGTCCCGATCTCCGGGGCGGTGAGGGGCGCCACGTGCACGAGCGCGGCCTGTGCTGGCTGGTTCCAGGTCTCCATGAAGGCACGGTGGGGCTCCTCGCGGGCATCCGGGTGCCAGCTCAGGATGATGGCGATCCGATGGCCGGCCGGGCTGCCTCGCATCTGGTCCAGGAAGCGGATGGTGGCGGGGTCGATCCATTGGGCGTCGTCGACGATCAGGACGGCACGGCCAGACTTCGTGGTATGGTCCATGACCGCCACCAGCGCGGTCAGCAGGCTGCGGGTCATCTCGGCTGACGAGCGCCGCGGGTATAGCCCTTGTGGGGTCACGGTGCGAAGTTCGGGCAAGCCGGCCGCTGCTTCCGTCAGCGTCTGGGCGTCGAGACCGGCCGCCACGGCGGAGAGACAGGCTCCGCCATCCCGGCGCAGCAGCAATCGAACGGCGGGCAGGAGGCTGCCGAAGGGTTGTTGGCGCAAGAGCCGGTTGCCCAGGATGACGGGCAGGACCTCCACATCATCCTTCAGCTTGGCCTTCACTTCCTGGATGAGCCGGGACTTGCCCGCACCGGCCGCGCCCCAGATTCCCAGCAGCGGGGCCGGCACCCCTCCGGGTCGCTCCTTCTTCAGAAAACCCGCCAACTTGTCGACCGGCAGGCTGGCCCGTGGTACCCACGTGGGGGCCGGAAAAAAATGATGAAACTCCTCCCGCAAGAGGCGACGGATGCGGGCTGGGGTCGTGGTACGGGGCATGTGAGGCGTGAGACCGAAGGCATCCACGACCTCGGCCATGGAGCGGGGACGAGCGCCGCGACTGACCTGCATCATCCACTCTATGGTCGAGACCATCCGCTCCGAGCAGTCCGGCCGCAGGCGGGCCAGCGGCAGCAGGGGATCGTTTTCCGCCGCGCGGTCGGGGGCCGGAGGCGGAATCTTGCGCGTCAGAAGTGAGTAGAGGGTCGCCCCAAGGGAGTAGATGTCGGCCCGCATGTCGGTGGCGCCCTGTCCATACTGTTCGATAGGTGAATAGCCATCCGATACGGACCCTTTGAGCATGGTGCGAGTATCGCTTTTGCCGGGCGCATCCGCGACCTTGGCAATGCCGAAGTCAATCAGGCGCAGACTGCCATCCTTCGCCAGCATCACGTTGTTCGGCTTGAGGTCCTTGAAGATGACCGGAGGATTGTGATGGTGCAGGTAGTCCAGCACGTCGCACAGCTCCCGCGCCCACTGGAACACGTGGTCTTCCGCCACCGGGCCCTTGGCCATGAGGTTCCACAGGGTGCCCCCTTCGATGAAATCCATCACGAGACAAGGATTGTCGTCCTCCTCGAAATAGTCGTAGACGCGAGGCAGCCCGGAGTGTCGGAGTCGGTTCAGGATGCGGGCTTCGGCACGAAATTGCTGTATCCATGCGGCCCTGAGCTCAGGCTCCATGGTCTGGATGTCCATTTCCTTGACAGCCACCCAGTCGGCCAGATCCTTTTGCAGAGCCAGATAGACTGCCCCCATGCCACCCTGACCCAGAATCCGCTCAATACGGTAACGACCGTTGAGCACCTGGCCCTGACGTAGCACACGGGGGTATTACCGATGGGCGAGGCAGGATCCTACCTTTTGCGGGGGGTGGCGACCACCTGTTCGATAACGTCCAGGATGGCGTCCAGGGCCTTGGGACGCCCTAGAGCCAGGCTGCTGGCCGACATGTTCTGCAGCCGGGGGGCATCTTTACACAGCTCGAGCACGCAGGCCGCCAGCCGATCGCCGACCTCTCGATCGGGCAGCACCAGCGCCGCCCCCCGCGCCTCGAGGCGGCGGGCGTTCTTCTCCTGGTGGTTGTCGGCGGCGAACGGGTAGGGGACATAGACGCCCGGCAGCCCCCGACTGGTCACTTCTGCCAGCGTGGTCGCGCCGGCCCGCGCCACCACCAGATCGGCGGCGGCATAGGCCGACGCCATGTCCTCCAGGTAGGCAATGGGCCGATACGTCATGCGCCCCCCGTTCACCAACCCCTGGGCTCGCGCCTGGATATCGGCGTGGTGGGCCTTGCCCGTCAGGTGGAGGACGGTGAGCGCCTGGTCCTTCCACAGGGGCAGTGCCTGCAAGATGGCTTCATTGATGCTCCGAGCCCCCTGGCTGGCGCCAGTGACCAGCAGGCAGAACTCATCGGCGGGCAGATCCAGGCGCCGCCGGCCATCTTCCCGGGTCCGAGCCAGGATGTCGGCCCGCACCGGGTTGCCGGTCACGATCGCCCGCCCTTCCGGTAGATACGGCAGCGAGTCTTCAAAGCTGACGCAGATGCGGCGGGCATAACGTGACAGCAGGCGGGTCGTCTTGCCCGGCTCCACGTTCTGCTCCAGCAGCACGACGGGAATGCCCAGGCACCCCGCCGCGGCCACCACTGGCGCACTGACGTAGCCGCCCGACCCGATGACCACGTGGGGCGCCCAGGTGTGGAGCACGGCCATCGCCTGGACGAAACCAGCCCCCGTCTCCACGACCGCCATGGCCGCTTTCACGGGCTGCTTGGACAGCCCTCGCGCGTGCACGAACTCGATGCGAAAGCCGGCCGCCGGAACGGCATCTTTTTCCACGCCGCGGTGGGTGCCGAGAAACAGCACCTCGCTGAGCCGGAACCGCTGCTGAATGCCCTGCGCCACCGCCAAGGCCGGATAGATGTGCCCCCCCGTGCCTCCGCCGGCCAGCAGAACCTTGACCTGGTCCCGCATGCTGTCTGCCGTGAGGCTCAGTGCCATCCTTTGCCGGGTCCTCCTGTGGCGTAGGCTTTGGGAGCGATGGTATAGCCCAACGACTCCGCGCTCTTCTTGCTCAAGCCGGATTCGCTTCCTTCATGTTCCCGATGGTGGCGACGACTGTGCTTGTAGGAGGAAATGTTGAGCATGAGCCCTACGCAGAGCATGTTGAGCAGCAGCGAGGAACCGCCAAAGCTGATGAACGGCAGCGGCACGCCGGTGGAGGGGAGGGCTCCCGCGACCACCCCGATGTTGAGGGCGCCCTGGAAGCAAATCATGGCCGTGCCTCCGGCCGCGAGCAACGTCATGAATGGCTGCCGGGCGTCCAAGGCGATCTTGAATCCCTTGTAGAGAAAGCAGACGAACAAGAGGATCATGGCCAGGGTACCGATGAGCCCCAGTTCCTCGCCCAGCACCGCGAAGATGTAGTCGGTGTACTGCTCCGGAAGGTAGAGGAATTTCTGTCGGCTTTCCCCCAGGCCGAGGCCCCACACGCCTCCCGAGCCCAGGGCGATAAGCGACTGCACGGTATGGTATCCGACGCCTTTGGCGTCTTTGAACGGATCCAGAAAGGCCGTCATGCGATCCATTCGATACTGTTCCTTGAAGATGCTCATGATAGTGGCCATCACGCCCAGGCCAGCCAGGCTGGCGAGATGGGAGAACTTGGCCCCCGACATCCACAGGACGCTGAAGAACATGGCCGCCACCACCATGGCGGTGCCGAGGTCAGGCTCTTTCTCGATCAGCACCACGACTGCGCCGAAGATCAAGAGCAGGGGAATGAGACGGAGCGCATGCTTGATCTTGGTGCCTCGGCGGGCGAGTACGTCGGCCAGATAGAGCAGGAGGCCGAACTTGGCGAATTCCGCCGGCTGCAGGCTGATGGGGCCGATGTGCAGCCAGCGCCGGGCGCCGTTGACCACCACCCCGAAATGGGGGCTCAACACCAGGCCCAGCATGCCGATAGACAGCATCACGGCCGGAAAGGCCCATTTGCGCAGCTTGTGGATGTCGATACGCATGGCCAACACCATGGCGACCAGACCCAGCAGCGTCCACAGGACCTGGCGCTTGAGGAAATACAGGGGGTCGTTGTTGTATTCAGAACTGACGCACGCCACCACGCTGCTGGCCGAGAACACCATCACGATACCCATGGCCGCCAGGACCAACGCCAACGTCATGAACCAGTAGTCGGGGGTCTTTCTCATCGTAGGGGCCTCACTTCTCAGCCCTACCGCGGGCCGTGGCCGTTCCGGCACGGACGAGGGCGGCGAACTGCTCGCCTCGGTCCTCGGCCGATCGGAACATGTCGAAACTTGCGCACGCCGGCGACAACAGCACGCAATCGCCCGGAGCTGCCAGGGAACGAGCTGCGGTGACGGCAGCAGCCAGGGTCTCGGCGCGATGCACGGCGGTGAACCCCACCTGGCGGGCCGCAGCCTCCAGTCGAGGCGTGGCTTCTCCAATCAGGACCAACGCCTTGACCCGAGCCGGGAGCGCCCGGGCCAGGGGGGCGAAGTCCATGCCTTTGTCCTTGCCTCCGGCGATGAGCACCACCGGCTGGCGAACCGACTCCAGTGCGGCCACCACGGCGCCCGGGTTGGTCCCCTTCGAATCGTCCAGCCAGGTGACGCCGCCCTGTCGCTCTACCAGTTCCATGCGATGGTGGAGCGGCGCGAACCGTCTCAGGACCCTCACCAGCGCGTCCCCTGGCAGGCCCACGATCTGACCCACGGTGGCGGCCGCCAGGATGTTCTCCTCGTTATGGACGCCGTGCAGCGTCCGGTCCTCGGGCAGGGTCAGGTAGGGCCCCAGATGGCTACGAATCGTGGTTCCCTCCAGCCAGCACCCGAGTTCCACCGCACGGTGTCGGCTGAACCGATGCACCCGGCTGGGACGACCATCGGCTAGCGTCGTGACGGCCGGGTCGTCAGCATTCAATACGGCATAGTCGTCGAGGGTCTGATTCTCGAAGAGCCGCGCCTTGGCGGCACGATACTCGCCCATGGTCCCATGTCGGTCCAGGTGATCGGACGTAATGTTGAGGGCCACCCCGACGTGCGGTCGGAAGGTCTCTATCGACTCCAATTGGAAGCTGCTGATCTCCGCCACGATCCAGGAGGCCTGGGTGCCGACCTCGCCCACCAGCGGGATGCCGATATTGCCAGCCAGCACCGCAGTCTGTCCCCCCGCCTCCAGCATGGCGTGAATCAGGCTGGTCGTCGTAGACTTGCCGTTCGTTCCCGTGACGGCGATCATGGGTGCAGAGGCTAGTCGATACGCCACCTCGATTTCCCCGATGACCGGCACGCCGTGCTGCCGAGCCTGCTCCAGCACAGCCATCCGATAAGGCACGCCAGGGCTGATGACGACGGCATCCTGGCCCTGCCACAGGCGGTCGGTATGCCCACCGCTCTCCAGGTCAAAGGTGCCGGGCGGGAGGGCCTGCAGTTCCGAGACGAGCGCTTCAGCACTCCGGCTTTCGCTGACCAGGACCCGGGCCCCCAACTCGCCCAGCACTCGGGTCAGCGCCACCCCGCTCCGACCCAGGCCGACCACGGCGACGCGCTGGCCGTGCCAATCCTTCACAGGGGAGGCCACACCGACCGCAGGCCATACCACAGGAGCACCCCCAGGGCGCCCAGTCCTGCCGCGATTGTCCAGAAGGTGGACGTGACCCGGGTCTCAGGCCAGCCGCCCTCGCAAAAGTGGTGGTGGAGCGGGCTCATGCGAAAGATGCGCTTGCCGTGGGTGAGCTTGAAGTAACCGACCTGCAAGATGACCGATACGGCTTCCGCCACGAACACCCCACCGATCAAGAGCAGAAGCCACTCGGTGCGCGTCAGCACGGCCAGGGCCGTCAGCGCCCCGCCCAGGGCCAGAGATCCGGTGTCGCCCATGAAAATGCGGGCCGGGTATCGATTGAACTGCAAGAAGCCGAGACACCCGCCGGCCAGGGCCCCGGCGCACACCGCCAGATCCGGACGCCCAGCCAGCCATGCGATGGCCAGATAGGCCAGCGCCGCCGACACCATGGTCCCCCCGGCCAGCCCATCCAGTCCGTCGGTCAGATTGACCGCGTTGGTCGTGCTGAGCATCACCAGCACGGCCATGGCGAACGCCAGCATGCCAGAGTGGACGGGCCCGCAGAAGGGCATGATGACCGTGCTTCCGCTGGGATGGTAGAACACCAGGAAGGCCCCCAGCACGGCGCCCACGACGAGCTGGGCGGCCAGTTTCTGGCGAGACGTCAACCCCAGGTTGCGCTGCTTGCGAATCTTGGCGTAGTCGTCAAAGAAGCCGATGGCGCAGTTGCCCGCCACGCACGCCAGCACGGTCAACGTATCGAGAGGATGGCCCAGCTTCCACGCCCACGCCATGCCGACGACCGTCGCTACGACGATGACCAGCCCCCCCATGGTCGGCGTGCCGGCCTTCTTCTGATGATCCTTGGGACCATCTTCGCGTATCTGCTGGCCCCACGCCAGTCGTTTCACCGTATCGATGAACCACGGCATGATGGCCGCCACGGTCAACCACGAGGTGACCAGGGCAAAGAGAGAGAGCATCACAGAGCGGCACCGCTTTTCGACAGATATTGCCGGGCCACCTCGACGTCGTCGAAGTGAATGGTGCGATCCTTGAAGATCTGGTAGGTCTCGTGTCCTTTGCCGGCGATGACGATGGTGTCGCCCGCTCGGGCGCTACCCAACGCTTTCTCGATGGCCGTCTGCCGGTCGACGATGATCTCGTAGATTGTGCCGCTTTCCTGGCACCCTTTTTCGATATCCGCCACGATGGCATTTGGATCTTCGGTGCGGGGGTTGTCGGAGGTGATGATGACCCGGTTGGCCCACCGTGCGGCGATGCCTCCCATGATGGGCCGTTTGGTGCGGTCGCGATCGCCTCCGCACCCAAACACGGCGACCAGACTGCCCGCGGTCATGGGCTTCGCCGCCCGCAGGATGTTTTCCAACCCGTCCGGCGTGTGCGCATAGTCGACCACGACGCTGAAGTCCTGGCGCTCGTCGACCAGTTCGAAACGGCCTCGCACCGGCGGAATCTGTCGCATGGTCTCCTGAATCAGGTCGACCGACAGGCCCTGCGACAGGGCGGTCGCAATGGCTGCCAGGCTGTTGTAGACGTTGAACATTCCGGCCAGTCGCATCTGGATGGGGAACGAGCCTTGTTGGGTCACCACCGTATAGCTGGTTCCGGAGAATCGGGTATCGACTTTCTCTGCCCGCACGTCGGCCGCGTTCGTTAGGCCGTAGGTCCAGGTTGGCACCTTGCAGACCTCCAGCAACCGGGGGGCGTAAGGGTCGTCGGCGTTGATGACGGCCGCCCGTGGGAAGCTCTTGGGGTTGTCCTGTCCGAGCCGTTCGAAGAGCAGTCGCTTGGCTAGGAAGTACGCTTCCATGCTGCCGTGGAAGTCGAGATGGTCCTGGGTCAGGTTGGTGAAGACGCCGACGTCGTAGGGAATGCCGTAGACCCGGTCGAGCGTGAGCCCGTGCGACGACACCTCCATGGCGACCGACAAATGCCCGGCCTGCCTCATGCGCCCCAGCGTCTCCTGCAAATCGAGCGAGAGCGGGGTGGTGTTGTGGGGCGTCTCCACCTGGCCGCCAATTTTCACCGCCACCGTGCCCAGCAGCCCCGGTCGGAGACCGGCCTGCTCCAGCAGTGCCTCGATCAGGAACGTCGTGGTGGTCTTGCCGTTCGTGCCGGTCACGCCGACCATGCGCATCTGATGGGACGGATCATGGTAGAAGTGAGAGGCGGCCACGGCCAGGGCCTGAGCCGGGTTCGATACCTGGGCCACCGTGACGCTGTCGGGCACGGTCACCGGCCTGCCCACCACCAGGGTCGTGGCCCCCCGGCTCAGCGCGTCGGCCACGAAGTCGTGACCGTCCCGCTTGTTGTTCTCGATACAAAAGAATGCCGTCCCGGGGGCGACCCGCCGAGAATCGTAGGCCAGGGCGGCCACATCCAATTGGCCACCCCCCTGCAGGTAGCGGGGCTGAGAATCTTTCAAGAGCAAGTCGAGCTGCATGTGAAGGCCTCCGGAACTGGGCTCCGGGCTGTGTTAAACCCGGGGGCACCCTCTCCTTCCGCAAAGCGGAAAAATATTCAAGTACGCAGGCGGGCCTGACAAGCCAACCTGGCCGTCATCATGGTGCCCAGGTAACCCCCTAGCGAAGCGTGGGGGCGGAGCCGTCGAGGTGGGCGCCAGCTAGTAATGGGCGAAGCCCGATGCCGCAGAGCTTCCCAAAGCACCCAGCCGGGGGGGCCCAGCGAAGCGGATGGGGGGCGGCAGCCATGGGACATGGGCATGCTGCCCATGCATCGCCCCACTTGGGCCCACATGGCCCCCCACTTCTCCCCACCGGTCATGTACTGATCGTAGAGAACAAGTACCGGAGCCAGTTTAATCGATCTTGTCCCCGACCACAGGAAGCGCCCCCATGCCCTGGTATCTACTTGTCAGCCGAGGCCACCCGTTTTGGGGTGGTCCTTTTGTCCATGTAAAAATTCTTCGCTTCCTTCGTTGACTTTTGACCCGTTGAATGTTATTCTTCTGGTAGGAAGTGGGTCTAAGTGGGGCTGAGTGGTAGGAAGTGGCGAACGAAGCCAAAAGACAGTTCAGAGGAGCGTACGACCATGTCTTGGACGATAAAGCGCGGGTCATCATCCCAACCAAGTGGCGGGAATCGCTCACAGAAGGGATCGTCCTCTGCCGCAGCCTCGACGGGACCCATTGTATTTGGGGTTTTGCAGAGAACGACTTTACCCGGTTCCTTGAAGAGCTCGACAGCAGTGTTCCCATGGGAGATGCTGAGGGCGCCAGGCAGCTCCGACTGCTACAGAGCTCCATCTCAGAGGTTGAGATGGACAAGCAAGGGCGCATTCTTGTATCTCCGCTCCTACGAAACCATGCAATGACTCCGGAGGGGGCCAATGTGAAATTTGTAGGGATGACGAGCCGCTTTGAAATGTGGAATCCGGATCGCTACGAACAGGGCCAACAGGGCGTGGAGCCGCAGGAGCTGCTCAACAAATACGATTCTTTCAAACGCTCAAAAGCTGAATGACCGGGTGGTGGCACACACCGGTCATGGTCGGCGAAGCCCTCCAACTGATGCGGGTCAGGGCTGGAGGCAAGTACGTAGACACAACTTTGGGAGGAGGTGGATACGCCGAGAAAATACTGGAAGCACTAGGACCTGATGGTCTGGTGCTCGGCATCGACCAGGACGCGGAAGCGATTGCTTTCGCACGACAGCGACTGAAGGACTTTCCGAACTTCAGGCCGATACACGACAACTTTTCTCGTCTGGGCGACATTCTTGACGCCCACGGTATTGGTGAGGTCAACGGGATCGTCTTCGACCTGGGCGTCTCATCGCATCTATTGGACCAGCCCGAAAGGGGCTTCAGCTTTCAGCGGGAAGGTCCACTGGACATGCGCATGGATCAGGACTTGCCTGACACGGCCGAACATCTCGTCAACGACCTGTCCCGCCCCGCCCTCGAAGAGATCCTTCGGGAGTATGGCGAAGAACCGTTTGCGTCAAGAATCGTCCGGGCGATTATCGACCGTCGTCAGGTATCGCCACTCAAAACCACCAAGGATCTGGCCGATCTCATCTATCGGGCATATCCCCGGAAACTTCGATACGGTCGCACGCACCCGGCCACCCGAGCGTTCCAGGCACTGCGAATTGCCGTCAATGACGAATTGACCGCCCTGCAGACGGCCCTGGCTTCTGGACTGGACAGACTGGCCCCCGACGGCGTTCTTTGCTGTGTGAGCTACCACTCCCTCGAAGATCGCATCGTCAAGCAGTTCTTCCAGCGCCACAAAGCGTCTCGGTACGGCGAAGAACAAGACTCGAGAGCACTCCACATTCTCACCCCCAAACCCCTGGTTCCATCGGACCAGGAGGTTGCCAACAACTCCCGTGCCCGGTCGGCCAAGCTGCGCGCTGCCGCGCGTGTCGCACCGAGCACCGAACCCACAAGGCAGTTCATGCCCTGAAAGGTGGACAGATGCCGCTCGCTGCCGAGAAGTTGATCGATCCTGCCGTGGTGCGCTCGCGGCCCATGCCGGAGCCGCCCCCGGTGGTGGAAAAAGAACGCGAACGAAAGTCCGCCGGAGGTTTCTTTCTTTGGCTCTACCCCACAGTAGCGGTATCCTGCATGGCGCTGCTCCTGGTCGGTCTGCTCTGCCAGTCAGCCAAGATCGTGGGTTTGCAATACAAGATGGTCCAGTTGAAAGAAAAGAAGTCAGCCCTCCTGCGGGAGCGGACGGATCTCACCTTGGAGGTGCAAGAGCTCACCTCGCTCTCGCGTATCGAAGCAGTGGCTCGAGGCCGACTCGGCATGGTGTTGCCTCGCCAGCGGCTGGTGCTCGATCTATCGGACAGCATGCCGCAGCAGGCCTTGCTGCGGAACGCCGTCGCCGCTCGCCACCCCTGAGTGTCGTCCGAAACGCCTTCCAGATCTGGCCTTGAGCTTCTCGGGTTCAGCCCGCTAGCTGCTCGTGCCGCCTGGACGGCGCTGGCGTTGATGGGGCTTCTGCTCGCGCTGTATAGCATCCGCGAGACCCTCTTCATCTTCATCCTGGCGATCTTCTTCTCGTACATGATGAACCCGCTGGTCGCATTTGTCGACAAGCACGCCCGGGGCCGCGCCTCGCGGGTCGGTTCCATGGGGTTGGTCTACCTGGCCGTCATGGCCATCCTGATGATCTCTCTGGTCGCTATCGGTTCGCAAATCGTCACGGAAGCGACCCGGCTGGCCTCCCAGCTCCCATCCCTCATCCAGAACCCGGACTGGCTGGACCGTCTGCCGATCCCGGCGTCTCTCTCGTCGGTCAAGCAGCAACTAGGCGACTCCATGCGCCAGCAGGCCGCCTCGCTATCGGAAAATGCCCTGCCCGTCATCCGCGACGTCGGCCTGGAAGCGGTTTCGTACGCCGGCAACGCGGTGTACGTCGTGCTTGTCCCCATCCTCAGCTTCATGCTGTCGAAGGACGCTCCCGACATCAAACGCAGCCTCCTGGAGTGGCTCGGGGACGGGCCCGGGCGCCTCTTGTGGGAGGGCGTGGCGGAAGACCTCAACGTTCTCCTCGCTGGGTATATTCGGGCGCTAGTGCTGCTATCCGCTGCCACTCTGGTGGTCTTCTCCGTGTTCCTCTCCATCGCGGGGGTGCCGTACAGCGTGCTGTTCGGCGTTCTGGCCGCGGCACTCGAGTTCATTCCCATGGTCGGGCCTCTGACGGCGGCTGGTATCGTTCTGGTGGTGGCGGGCTTCAGCGGTTATCCCCACATGGTGGTACTGGCCACGTTCTTCGTCCTCTATCGACTGTTCGAAGACTACGTGCTCAGCCCGTATCTGATGAGCTCTGGTGTCGAGCTCAGTCCCATTCTGGTCATCTTCGGCGTGCTGGCGGGTGAGCATCTGGGCGGCGTGCCGGCCATGTTCTTGTCCATTCCCACCATGGCCGCGGCCAAGATCCTGGCCACTCGCCTCCGCGGCTCTGTGGTGGTCCCGGAGTCCTGACCGAAAATAAAGAACCCCGTCTTGCAACGGGGCTAAACTGAAAAAATATCGGAGTGCGCTGAGAAACCGGTCGAACCGCCTTGCGTGCCAGCCCCCAGGTCGCTTCACCTGGGGGGCTCACGCCCGCCGTTCACACCCACATAGTAACAGAGGTCGACCCCGAAAGATGTTGCCAAATTGTTAACAAGCAGACCATTTTGTTAAAAATGGGTCCGGTTTGTGAACAATTTTTGGCCGATCAAGGAGGGCTTTTTAACAATCAAAGGGTATTCGACCGTGAGATCGTTGCAGGAGGCCCCCCGGTGAAACGCGCGTGGATTCTGATGTTGTTGGTGCTGGCGTTGGCCAGCGGCGGTTGGGCAGACGAATTGACCCCCGGCGGGACTGTCTCGGTCGACGGTCATACCCTCGCTCACCACTTTGCCCTCAAGGGCCATGCCTACTACTTTCCCGTCGAGGACATGGCGCAGGCTCTCGGCAAGACGGCCCAGGTCCAGGGGGATACCGTGGTCTGGGATGGCAAGGCGCCCGTCCCCGTCATGACCTTTCAGGGCGTGGCGTACGCCGAGTACCACAGCTTCGCCGACTGGTTGCCCGGCATTCAGTTCGGGGTGACGTCAGACGGCAGTCGGGCCGTCTTTTCGACCCATCCAGCCACGGCCCATCATGCTGGCACCCCGGCGACCGGGAGTAACACCAACGCCGAGCCCATCAGCACTGTGTCCACCAACATGCTGCCCGACTCCAACCGGGGGGGCAAGATGACCATCGAGGCGACCTTCATGAACAACACCAAGGTGACCATCACCGGGGTGAAGGTGCAGCTTTTGATTGTCGACGTGGGCGGCGTCACCGGGCAAGAAGAAGGCAAGCCCGTGGTGTATGCCGCCTATGATCAAACGCTCGGCGACCTGTTGCCCGGAGCAGGCCGCAAGGCCACCTTCGAGACCGACATTCTCGATCCACAGAACATCGATTCAGTATCGAAGACGTTCAGTGTGCAGGTCATTGGCAAAGACATGACCACGCAGACCACGGTACCGTTGACCTGTCAGTTCCGCCTGAGCGCCGACAAACCCCAGCATTAACCTGAGATTCTGCGGCCCTCCTGGAAGCGGTTGCCGATGGGGCTCTTGACCCACTTGTGGCCGGCTGCGGTGGAGACGTTCCACGCCTCGCCGTTGCCGGCGTAAATGCCGATGTGGTCGTAGCCGCCCTGCCCCAGATAATTGTTGTAGATGACCAGATCTCCGGGCTGCATGGCGGCGACGTTGTCCACCTTCTGACCCAGGTTGGCATAGTTCGGCACCCAGTTGGGATTGCCGTTCGTCTGCGGCGTGACGTTGATGCCGAGGTTGGACAGCACGTCGTTGACCGCGTGCGCACAGGCGTTCGACCAGTACTGGCGGCCGTTCATGCTGGCGGCGGCGGCTTCAATCTTCGAGCCGCTCACCGGACCGGCCGGAACAGCCATGCCCAGGTTCTGCAGCATGGCGGGGTTGAAGGCGGTCACGCCGGGGGGTAAAGCGTTGGGGCCGCCCTGCACTTGAGCCTGGAGCTCTTGGTTGAGGGCCGCATCGAAGCCCGGTGCGGGCGGTGGCGCAGGCGGAGCAAACTGGCTCTCAATCTGCTGAATACGGGATAGAACGCTGCTCATACCATCCATACTGCCATGCTACCAGCAGGTTGTTAATTAGTTAAGTACACCATGTTAACAAGTTATGACTCGAAGGACCCTAATCTTGCAGCGCCAATAGCTCGCGAGTGTCCACCCACGCCTATGCCGTCCCGTCCTTTTCCAAAAACCACATGCGCTTGCTGGAGGGGTTGTCGCTGGCGGCCATGGCCGTCTTCATCGGCTTCTCCATCCTCATCTTCACCCACCAGTCGCTCGCTCGTTCCATGACCGCCTATGGTCCTTTGTACCTGGTGGCGATGGCCGGGATCTACCTGGTCTTCATGATCCCGACCCGCCGCCTGGCCCGCTGGCGCAAGTACTCGGCGGTCCAACTGGATACCAGCCGCAAGGGGTTTACCTACGCCGAGCGGGGTGAGAACAAGACGCTCTCGTGGCGGGACGTGAAGTCCGTCCAGGTCCACCTGGCGGCCCGACGCGGCGTCGTCATGGTACGGCAGTTCGAGCTGGAGGTGCCCAAGCTCCGCATCAAGGTGGACAACGAGCCCCCCAAATACGGGCTGCAAGACATCGACGGTTTGCTGGCCGAGATGGTCGAGCGGTGCGACAGCCTGAAGTATGACTTCACCTGGTATTACCCGGTGTGTCCCTTCTGCCGCCACCATCTGCATGGCAAAGGCGCGTGCGAAGGCTGCGGCCGTCCCGTCGTCTTTCGACAGCAACTGTTTCGACCGTGGGACCTGCTCAAGGAAGATACCCTGCTGGTGTTCATGTTGCTCCTGCTGCTGCTCTTGACGCCGCACGGCATGGTCCTGGGCGGCACCGCCATCATGGTCTTTTTCTGGCTGCTGCTTCTGCCCATGGTCCTGGCTCGTCCGGCGAAGCTGCAAGTCATGGCGACGCCGCAGCCGGCCTCGGTATGAGACCATGGCCCCTGGCCGCGCTGGTGGTTCTTCTGTGGTGGTCCCCCTTGGAGGCCGTCCCCGGTACCACCCGCGCCGCGGCGCCGCCGGGCGTGCCGGAGACGCTCTTGCCGTTGACCGTGGGCTCGAGTTGGACCTGGCAGACGAACTATAACGACATGACGGCCCGGGTGGTGCGGCAGTCGACCTTCACCGCCCCCAATGGAGGGGGGCCGTTGCCATGTGTGGTGGTGGAGACCACGCAGGGAGAGTCGTCGGAGAAGGTGGTCCAAACCGAGTACTTCACCCTGGTCGACCACCAGTGGGAAGTGCTCAAGCGCGTGTACCCGGGTGAAGATGCCGTGCTCACGCCCCCGGAGGTCATTCTCAAGTCACCGGTCGTGACCGGAGAGCACTGGACCTGGGATGGTCAGACCGCCTCGGGCCAGGCCCATCTGAACTTCGAAGTGATGCGGGCCGAACGGATCAAGGTGCCGGCCCTCAAACTGCCCGTCATCTGTCAGAAAGTCATCATGAAGGGGACCGACGAGCACGGCAGCACCATCACGGTGACCCGATGGTATGCGCCCGGCATTGGTCTGGCCAAGGAAGACTCGCAGATGACCCGCAGCCAGCAGTCCATCTACGTGCACGGCTTGCTGAAGTCATTCCATCTAGCGGCGGCGGGTCAAGCCACCCCGTGACGGATGGCCAGCACGGCGGCCTCGGTACGGTCCTTGACCTGCAGCTTGTTGAAGATGTTGTTGATGTGATTTCGCACGGTGTGTTCGCTGATGGTCAGCTCCACGGCGATTTCCCGATTGCCCTTGCCCTCGGTAATCTGCTTGAGGATCTCCAGTTCACGGGGCGATAGCTTGCCGAGCGCCGTGCGCTGCTGGATGTTGCGCCGTTCTTCTTCGGTCATCTGGTGCATGTGCTGCACCATCTCTCCCGACAGCGATTCGGGCAGTCCGCCGTGGGTGTAGACCTTCTCCAGCGCGTCGACCAGTTCGTTGAACTTGATGTCCTTGATGAGGTAGCCGCAGGCCCCAGCTTTCATGGCCTCGTAAAGCGACGGCAGGTCCTTGGAAATGGTCAGCATGACGACCTTGGTCTTCGGACGTTCCTTGAGCAGCGCGCGGCAGATCTCGATGCCACTGATCTGCGGCAGGTGCAGATCCAGGAGAACGATGTCGGGGTCCACCTCGACCGCCCGGGAGACCGCATCCTGTCCATGCGAAAGCTCGGCCACGATCTCGATATTGTCGGTCATGGCGAGCATGCTGGACACGCCCTCGCGAAACAGGTTGTGATCATCTACCAGCATGACCTTGATCTTCTGTTGCTGCGTCTCCGGCACCGTCATGATGGGAGGTCCTCCGTTGTCGCTTTCTTGACCGGAACCATGATGCGCATCTCGGTACCCTGGCCCGGTGCGCTGGTCAACGTGCAACGACCGCCCATCAGGTTGATGCGCTCCTGCATGGAGGTCAGGCCGTAGGTTTTTCGAAGCGGCTTGTGCCGCTGCTCCTCCATATCGAATCCTTTGCCGTCATCCCGAATCACGACCAACACCTCCCGGTCGGTTCCCTTGATGTCTACCTTGACCTTCTCGCCAGCCGAATGTTTCTGCGCGTTGGTCAAGGATTCCTGAATGACATAGAAGAGGAGCACCTCCCGATCGGCTTCCAGGTTGATGCGGCCAGAGACTTTCAGCTCGCCGCGCAACGAGCCCATGGAGTGCATCTCGTCGATATAGATCTGCAGGGCGTTGACGAAGTCGGTGTGCTCCAGGGCGGTGGGCCGCAGCTCCCAGATATTCTGGCGCACGTCCTTCAACACGCGGATGAGAATCTGGTCGACCCGCTCCCACTGCTGGACGACCCGCGGGTCCGTGTTGGAGGAGGACTCCCGCAGGAGGCCCAGCCGCATGTGGATGGTGGCCAAAGTCTGCGCCAGGTTGTCGTGCAGGTCCCGGGCCATGCGGTTGCGGGTGTCCTGGACGGCCAGGGTGTGCGCTTTGCTGAGCAGCACCTCGTGCGCGTCCATGAGGTCGGTCAGGTCTTGCACAGCCACGGCCCAGGCCGTTCCGTGGCCGTTTTCGCCGATGCGGGTGGCCGTGAACTTGAGCTCTCGGTGGGCGGGGGCTCGCACCCGCACCTGGTCCGTGACGACCGGGCTCTCCGCTTTGGGCAGCGTACTGAAGAACCGGCGCACGTGACCGTCCAGGTTGGTCTGGTCGAGAGCCGCCCCGGGTTTGAAGGTGGGGAGGTCAATGCCCAACATGTGCGCGGCGGGGGGATTCACGTCCAGCAGGGCCAGGTCGTGATTGATCAACAACAATCCGCCCGCGGTGGATTGGAAAATGATCTCCTTCTGCCGGAGGTTGGCCTCGAGGGTGCGCTTGGCTTCCTGCAGATCGCGATTGATCAGGCCGATATAGGAGGTGAAACCGCAGGCGATGGCCATGCCGCCCAGTTCCAGCCACGTATTGCCGGTGTGAAAGGGCACGTTGTCCAGGGCAGACTTGCTGAAGCCAATCCAATGATACGAGGTCAGGCATATCGGAATCATCAAGAGGCCGCCCATCCAGCCGAAGAAGTACGCCGACGCCACCACGGGACCCAAATACAGGAAGCCCCAGCCAATGCTGGGTGGGGTGTAGATGTCGAGCAGGGCGACGGTAATGGCCAGCGAGACGACCAGAAAGCCCCGGAAGAAGGCTCTCTGGCGGCCGCCCGTTACGGTTTCGATAGGAAGGTCCGACACGAACCGACCGCGGGGTGAAGTGGCATCCTGACGATGCTACCAGAAACGCCGGCGCGGGTCAATGAGACAGAAGTTCCATGGGAGGTCCGTCGCACGCGGTGGAGGTTTGCAGGCAGGCGGGGAGAAGGGGGGCGGACGCCATGCACAGTGCGGACGAGAAAGCCCTCATCGAGCGGTGCCGTCAGGGCGATGCGGCTGCCTGGGAGCTCTTGTATCGACACTACGCCGGGCGGGTGCGCAGCGTCATTGCCTGGTCGCGTTGGGGGTTCGGCAAGCATGAGGTCGATGACTTCGT